>JBCBCH010000040.1:0-11733 GCA_038530835.1 Bacteroidota bacterium
GCCCCAGGAGACTTCGCCACCAATATCGCTGCGGGAAGATATCACGCTCCCGTGTTGGAAGGTTCACCATACCAATTGCCTTACGGACATAGTTTGGATACCATCAATGCCCATGTCGATGAAGGAGAGGACCCTAAATCCGTAGCGGAAAAGGTGTATGCATTGCTCCAAAAAGACCACCCCAAAGTTCATGTTCCCGTCGGAACCTTTCTTCAAAAATTCTCACTTCGATTGAAAAAAATCCTTCCAGATAAAGTGTACGAAAAGCTGTTGCTCAACCATTATAAGTTGTAGCTTTACAAGACTTAAAAACAAACTTAAAATTCCTTTTCGATGAAATTTTTTATTGATACCGCCAATTTAGACCAAATCAAAGAAGCCCAGCAGCTTGGAGTGTTGGATGGGGTAACTACCAATCCTTCGCTTATGGCCAAGGAAGGTATTACGGGAGCAAACAATATATTAAAACATTACGTCGATATCTGCACCATTGTCGATGGCGATGTTTCTGCAGAAGTGGTTTCTACTGATTTTGATGGAATGGTGAAAGAAGGGGAGGAGCTAGCCGAATTGCATGAGCAAATCGTGGTAAAGGTTCCCATGATAAAAGATGGTGTGAAGGCACTGAAATATTTTTCAGATAAGGGCATCAAAACCAATTGCACTTTGGTTTTTTCACCAGGTCAAGCCCTTTTGGCTGCCAAAGCTGGGGCAACTTATGTTTCGCCTTTCATTGGCCGTTTGGATGATATTTCTACGGATGGCCTGAACTTGATTTCGGAGATTCGCCTCATTTATGACAATTATGGTTTCGAAACGCAGATTCTGGCGGCATCCGTGCGCCATACCATGCACGTGATTGACTGTGCCAAAATTGGTGCTGATGTCATGACCGGTCCTTTGTCAGCGATTGAAGGCCTATTAAAACATCCATTGACGGATATTGGCTTGGCTAAATTCTTGGCAGATTACCAAAAAGGAAATTCGTAAAACCGAAACGGATTTAAACTCTTACGATATTGAAATACCCTGGTGTTATTGCACCGGGGTTTTTTAGTTTAAAAGGATTTGTATAGGTTGGCGAATGCGTCCACTATTAATGTGTCCTTGGCGATGACGCATTTATTCAAGCCGTCGACAATCATGGCTGTTTGAACTTCTTTGAAGTTTTCCCCTCGGAATTGTTTGGAAGAATCCAAGCTATATTCCTCTAGAATATTCAGCCATTGTGGATGGCCTGTCTTCAAGCTAATCCCAATAAATTGGTGGTTGGGATGTTTTTTTTCCAAATTGGCTACATGGCCTAATACTTTGCGCATGTGTCTTTTCTGGGAAGCGGTCCAAAAATAGAATACGGTGTTTTTGTCTTTGCTGATTTCCTTCAACGCCACGGGATGGTTCTCAACGTTCAAGATATGGATATCAGGAACTTCGCTATTCGGTTGTAGGTTCAAAATACCGTTGTACAGCATTTTTATCTCTCCTTTGTGCGCTTCATTGGTAGAAAGGGCTTCAAACTTTTTCACAAAGGTTTCGCAGGCTTTATCCGAACGATGCTCACCCAATAAATAATCCATGGCAATGTTTCGGAAAAGCATGTCCCTAATCTGGGTTTCTTTAACGAGACTGTCGACAAGTTTTAATTTGTGCTCATTGAAATGCAGTCGGTCAATTTCTGCAACTTGGTCGGTCTCGCACTTTTTCATGCAGGCCATATAGGACAAATTGCCCAAATGGTATTTCACGAAATCGTAATACGGCCTAAAATAGGAAAGCTCCCGATTATTGAGGTCGATATCATTTCGGTAGCCGTAGAAATCTTCTTCCAGTACATGAATGGTCTCTTCCCCGGTTTTCTTTTTATGATAAAATGGATATTTCTCTTTGTAGATATAACTGCCATAGTCTATGCTCGCTTTTGCCATTGCCAGAACTCCGTCAGAGAACGAATTCTCTTCCATTACCTCGTTCAAATGCTCAATTTTTAAAGCGTGCAAGGAATCAATTTTATGACTAAACTCTTTGGGCTGTAAATGGAAGTAAGAGCCAATCAAAGGTTCTTCATCTTCTTGAATCAAAAACATTTCAATCAAAAAGTTGTTGATTTCGCTACCTTCTCCTGAAAAAACCAAGGACTCATCAAACTCCAGGGTGTTGAGACGAATCAATATGCTATCGCCCTCTTGTAAATAAATATATTGTAGCTCAGGACTGTGGTCAAAATGGTATAAGCCTTCTTCTGCGCCTTGTAAATTAAAGGTAAAATGATGATGCTGGTCAAGCTTGGCAGAGTCGATTACCATGTCGTCTCTATAGAGCACTACATGGCTGCTTGTAGGATTTACAATCTCCCCTGCTAAAAAAATGTTTTGACATTCTTTAGGGCCAGAGTTACAGGCTACTATTAATAAGATGGGGAGGCTGAGTAACAGTCTTATCATACAAGAATCTCCTTCATTACAACATACAAAGATGAAAAATACGCCAAAACCATCTTGTTAATAGGGCGTTAAATGTTGTAAAGGCTTGTTTTTGTGTAGTTTAAACTATGTTTACCGAGGTTGGTAAACGAGGGGCTTTTGCCTATTTTTGCGCAAAAATTATTGGTCATGTTATCCGTATCCAACTTATCGGTCCAATTTGGAAAACGCGTACTCTTCGATGAAGTAAACGTAATCTTCTCAGACAACAACTGTTACGGCATTATTGGTGCCAATGGCGCAGGAAAATCAACCTTCTTAAAGATACTATCAGGAAAGATTGATGCCACCTCTGGACATGTACATCTTGAACCCGGAAAACGTATGTCCGTTTTGGAACAAGACCATAACTCATGTGATGAGTTTCCGGTTTTGGAAACCGTTGTCATGGGAAACAAGCCGCTTTATGACATTAAGAAGGAGATTGATGCCCTTTATGCGGATTATACAGATGAGAACGCCGAAAAGATAGGGGAGTTGCAAGTGCAATTTGAGGAAATGAACGGTTGGAATGCTGATAGTGATGCCGCGGCCATGTTATCCAATTTGGGTATTACCGAGGATTTGCATTATACTCAAATGTCAGACATGGATTCGAAACTGAAAGTTCGAGTACTGTTGGCCCAAGCCCTTTTCGGGAACCCAGACGTGCTAGTGATGGATGAGCCGACCAACGATTTGGATTATGAAACCATTCATTGGTTGGAGCACTTTTTGGCCAATTATGATAAAACGGTGATTGTAGTATCACACGACCGTCACTTTCTCGATGCGGTATGTACGAATATCGCTGATATTGACTTTGGAAAAATCAATCTTTTTTCAGGAAACTACACCTTTTGGTACCAGAGTAGCCAACTTGCCGCACGACAGCGTGCACAACAAAACAAAAAAGCAGAAGAGAAAGCCAAAGAGCTACAGGAATTCATTCAACGCTTTAGTGCGAACGTAGCCAAGAGCAAACAGGCGACCTCACGTAAAAAAATGTTGGACAAGCTTAAGGTTGAAGATATCAAACCGTCAAGCCGCAGGTACCCTGCCATTATTTTTGAACGAGAGCGAGAGGCTGGGGACCAGATTTTAAATGTAGAAAAGCTTGAGGCTGTTTCGGATGATGGCGATTTGTTGTTCCGTAATGTGGATATCAATTTGGCAAAAGGCGATAAAGTAGCTATTATTTCCAAAGATTCAAGAGCCACGACGGCGTTTTACGACATCATCTCAGGGAAAGCCAAACCCCAACAAGGAAAAGTACAGTGGGGTGTAACCACGACTCAGTCGTATTTGCCTGCTGACAATGCAGACTACTTCCAAGATGAAATCAATCTAGTGGATTGGTTACGCCAGTGGGCCAAAACTGAAGAGGAGCGTGAAGAAGTGTACTTGCGTGGCTTTTTGGGCAAAATGTTGTTCAGTGGTGAAGAAGCCCTTAAAAAGAGCACGGTACTTTCTGGGGGAGAAAAAGTACGGTGCATGCTTAGCCGCATGATGATGATTCGCGCCAATGTGCTTATGTTGGATGAACCTACAAACCACTTGGATTTGGAAAGTATCACGGCTTTCAACAATAGCCTGAAGAATTTTAAAGGAACGGTTTTGCTTACCACGCACGACCACGAGTTTGTGCATACCGTTGCTGACCGTATTATTGAATTGACGCCCAAAGGCATCATAGACCGCTACTTGAGCTTTGATGAGTACATGTCCGACAAGACCATAAAAGAACAAAGGGCCAAACTCTATGAGATGGCCCCTGTTTAGTGTTTAGGTGGATTGTAGTTAAGCATTAAAGTATTTACTGTTCCAAATGGCTGGGTTGAAATTTTTACCCAAAGCAAATCCGTAGAAAATAACCACAGAAGCAATGCATTTGAACATGAAGAAGTAAATAATCCAGAATTCGGCAGCGGAGCTCTGTTTGGTGAATAATCCATCTGGAACCAGCAATGTGGCAAAGTAGCTGACCAGCAAAGTAAGCACGGTCAAATTAACGATACCTTTAAAAGGCCACACCAACATCTTCCGTAAAGGATGTAAGTCGTTCCCCCATTTGTGTATCAAATAAAAGTACTCGTTGCCTATAGGGGCGAACAATAAAGGGTCATCTTTGTCTTCCAACTTAAAGAGCTTGGAAGGCGCCATGATGCGGAATCCTTTGAGCTCGGTATTATGAACCTCTTCCAATTGCTTGACCTTATCGATAGCAGCATTTGGAATTTTGCCTTTGAAAAGACGGGCATCCAAGAATCGAAGACGATAGTCTATGCAGATATCCTTTATTTGGTCAATGTGGTAAATCTTGGCACTATCCAATTTGTCGAAAACAAAATCATTTTGATTCTGATTCGATGGTTTTTCCAAGTTTTCCTTTATTCGATTTTCCGGGTGTTTGTGGGTCTCTAAAATCTTTTGCACCTCGAGCAAAACTTTTTGCTCCTCTGGCCCACGTGTTTTGAGCTTGAAAAGTTCTCTCTCAATGTTAGTGTTACGCAGCATATCCAATTTTCTTAGCAATTTACTCAAAGTTAAGTATTTGAGTAGGTGGGATGCAAGACCTGCTTTTCCATTTTATGTTAACATTATGTTAAAACAAAATTTGCAACAATGATTTTAGTCATTTATAGTTCAAAAGGTGTATCTTACCGATGATTTTGGTATTTAATCGTTGATTTCAATGGTTTTTTGATTGCAAATCGTCCCAAACTAAACTAAACATGCGTGTACTAACCCCCAACCTCCTTGTTCTTTTCGTATTTCTTTTAGTCAATAACCTACATGCCCAAGATACTTCTGTTGATACGTTGGACGCTGCTGAAGAAACACAAACCGAGGCGGGTCACAACATCATGTTGGCTGCGGTGAAGTCCACCGATATGGAACAACTTCTTGACAATTCGGGCCCCTTTACTTTTTTCGCACCTTCTGATGCCGCGATACAACGATTGTCCCTTGATAAAATAAATGAGTTGCTGCACTCCGGTGATAAGCAACAATTGAAATACCTTCTTTCTTACCACATTGTTGCCGGACAATTGACGGCTTCCAAAATTCTAAGAGCCTTGTGCAAAGGAGAAGGCAAAGCATCTTTCACCACGATTCAAGGTAAAAAATTGGAGGCGAGACTGCAGGGTACCGATATCGTTTTAACGGATTCTTTAGGCAATACCGCACGTATCGTCAATGCCGACGTACGTGGTCGAAATGGAGTGGTTCATGAAATCGACTCCGTTTTCGTTCCTTCCCAAATGTAATCAGAGACGTTTATCTCAGGGATGCCGATAAATCCCGTTCAAAGGCAACTTGTAGTTTCCCCATAATCTTGTCAATCTGTTTGTCCGTTAGGGTTTTGTTTTCGTCTTGCAACGTAAAGCTCACCGCATAAGATTTCTTGTTGTCTGGAAGGTTTTTGCCCGTATAGACATCAAACAGTGTTACTGATTTGAGTAGTTTTCGCTCCGTTTTCCAAGCAATATTTTCCACGGCTTCAAAAGACACTGAATCGTCTAGAAGTAAAGCTAGGTCCCTTGTAACCGCTGGGTACTTTGGTACTTCTTTGAACAACACTTCTCTGGATGTCATCAACTTGGAAATGCTATCCCAATCAAAATCAGCAAAAAATACTTCGGTCTTGATGCCAACCGCTTTCAAGATTGCTTTATCCACAGCGCCGTAATGCACCAAGGCTTTTTGCTGGTGCTTTAGCGTAAGCCCCTCGGCAATTCCCTTTTCGCCCATAACCGACTCCGCAGTGTATCCGGAAATACCGTTGCGCTCTAGAATACCTTCTACTATTCCCTTTAAGAAAAAGAAATCCGTAGGAGCATTTTGCGTATTCCAGTTTTGCGGATTTTTCTCGCCAAATACAAATAAGGATAGGTGTGTTTTTTCATCGTACCCCTCTCCGTTTTTTTGATAGGTTTTCCCAAACTCAAAAAACTTGCCACGCAACTTTTGTCGATTCAGATTGTACAAGACCGTATCTAAGCCCGAAATCAACATATTGGTTCGTAGAATGCCCATATCATTGCTCAGCGGATTGAGCATGTGAACAGGTTTTGCATTACTATCCACCAGGTTTTGAAGTGTTTCGGAAACCAGACTATTGGTCATGATTTCGTAAAAACCTTGGGCTACCAATAAATTGGCAATTTGATTCTGAACCTTATGTGGTTCTCGTTTTTGGGTTTTGGCGATGGAGGCGTTGAGCTTTTCCTTAAAATCAATATTGTTGTACCCGTAAACGCGCAAAATTTCTTCAATCACATCAACTTCGCGTTCCACATCTACCCGGTAAAAGGGTATGGTCAACCCCAACCCGGATTCGGTAACGTTGTTCACTTTGATTTCAAGTGCTGTCAAAATAGACTTGATGGTATCTCTAGGAATCTCCTGACCAATGAGCGAATTGATTTTGTCAAAGGTCAAGAATACTTGACGTTCCTTTGGTTTTTTTGGATAGAGGTCAACCACTTCGGAACTGATTTCCCCACCTGCGATTTCTTTGATGAGAACAGCAGCGCGTTTAAGAGCGTACTCCGACATTTCGATATCCACACCACGTTCGAATCGAAAAGATGCATCCGTATTCAATCCGTGACGTTTTGCGGTTTTTCGAACGGAAATCGGGTCAAAGTAGGCACTCTCCAAAAATATGGATGAGGTATTCTCAGTTACCCCAGAATAATCACCACCGAAAACACCTGCGATACACATGGGTTTTTCCGCATCGCAAATCATGAGGTCTTCTTCGTGCAATTTGCGTTCCACGCCATCCAAGGTGGTGAATGGTGTGTCTTTGGGCAAACGTTTGACCTCGATTTTATTTCCCTTTATTTTTTGGGCATCAAAAGCATGCAACGGTTGCCCCAATTCATGAAGTACGTAATTGGTAACATCCACCACATTGTTGATAGGGGATAAACCAATAGCCTTCAATCGATTCTTTAACCAGTCGGGGGATTCTTGAACGATTAGATTGCTTATGGTCACACCGCAATACCGAGGTGCCAGTTCTGCATCTTCAACCTCTACGTCCACTTTTAACGAGCGGTTGTCGATTGTAAAATTACTGGTGGAAGGCGTGACCAAGGTCTTTTGTATTTCGCGTTGCTCCAATCCGGCTTTTAGGTCTCGAGCCACGCCATAGTGACTCATGGCATCCGCACGGTTGGGGGTCAAACCTATTTCGAAAACGGTATCCTGCTCTATTTCAAAAACTGATGCGCAAGGTGTTCCAGGTTTGAGACTGTCGCTCAACACCATTATGCCATCGTGACCCGTTCCTAGACCCAATTCGTCCTCAGCACAAATCATCCCATGGCTTTCTTCACCTCTAATCTTTCCTTTTTTGATTTTCCAGGCCTCACCTTCGGGAGTATATAAGGTTGTGCCAATTGTTGCTACCGGAACTTTTTGCCCTTCAGCAACGTTTGGTGCTCCACATACGATTTGAACTGGAGCATGAAATCCAATATCTACTAAGGTAATCTTCAGCCGGTCTGCATTAGGATGTTGCCGACACGAAATGACGTGTCCTACAACTACCCCTTGCAATCCGCCTGGAATCGATTCGAATGCTGAAATGCCTTCAACCTCCAATCCAAGGTCGGTGAGCAGCTCACCGGCTTTGGCGGGTTCCCAATCAATATCCAAAAACTGTTTGAGCCAGTTGTACGAGATTTTCATGCCTGATAAATAAAGTGGACAAAGATAAAACAATAGCAATCAGATTCAACTAAAATCACCGTAACCCTATGACCATATGTAAGTTTTAAGCCTTATTTTCGAACTTTTAGCCATGCGACAAATCAACTTTCTACAAATTCTTCTGTTTTCTTTATTCATCGGTTTGACCACTTCTTGTGAAAATGAGGTGCCAACGCTACAAACCGGACCATGGAGAGGGGTGTTACAGGTTTCGGATACGGATAAACTGCCTTTTGTTTTTCAACTTTCCTCTGATTCAACTCAGGTCTACGAAATGGAAATCCAGAATGGAGAAGAAAGGGTAGTGGTGAATGATATTGTATTAAAAGGAGACTCGCTCTTGGTCCAAATGCCTTTTTTTGAAGGATACATCAAAGGAAGTTTTACCGAAAATGAGATGAAGGGAGAATTTATAAAAGAGAGTTTATCCCGAATAGTACCATTTTCTGCAATTAGAACTGATTCACCGCGATTTGTCGATGTAGAACCAGCCACTGTTGATGTGTCGGGTAATTGGAAAACTACATTTCAGCCTGGTATGGAAGATGAATATCCTGCAAAAGGGGTATTTCAACAATCAGGGAATCAAGTTTTGGGCACCTTTATGACGACCACAGGAGACTATCGGTACTTGGAGGGCGTTGTTAGCGGGGATTCCCTAAAACTTTCCACTTTTGATGGGGCCCATGCGTTTTTGTTTACGGCTAAAGTGAAGGATTCTGTGTTGGATGGCATTTTTTACTCGGGAAACCATTCCGTGGAAACCTTTGCTGCTGTCAAAGATGAAGCCTTTGAATTGCCCGATAGCAATGCGCTCACTTTTTTAAATCCCGGGTATGACCGTTTTTATTTCGACTTCCCCGATGCATCTGGTCAACGTGTGACACTGGACGACGCTCGTTTTGCGAATAAGCCAGTGCTGGTTCAAATCATGGGAACGTGGTGTCCGAATTGCCTTGATGAGACAAAGTACTACACAAACTATATCAAAAACCATCCGGAATCTGACGTGGAATGGGTGGCCTTGGCTTTTGAATATGCTCCAACCGAAGAAAGAGCATGGAACGGTATTGAACGACTACGAAAGCGATTGGCTATCGAATATCCGATTTTGCTTGCACAGTTTGGTACTTCAAACAAAGTTGAAGCCCAGAAAAAACTGCCGATGTTGAATCATGTATTATCCTATCCGACTACGATATAATTGGACAGAAATCACGAAGTAGAAAAAATCCATACTGGGTTTAACGGTCCTGCAACGGGTGAAAAATATGTGAAGTTTCAGCAGGAGTTCGAAACTACCTTGGATAGTTTGACTACTGTTCGCGCAACTGGGAAGTAACTAGATAATGGTAGACTGACCCAAATCGATGTTTTCATCATTGGGAATAAAACGTTCCTCCCAATCGAGGATATGTTCGGCAATGCAATCGCCAACTTCTTCGGTACCAAAAGGAGAGGTAGCTTTCAAGTCTGAAGTGACAATGCCTTCTTGAAGTGACTTTTCCACCGCATCGAAAACGATGTCTGCCTCTTCATGCAATCCCATCCTTTGGAACATAAGGGCTACCGATAGCACTGCTCCAATGGGGTTTTCTACACTTGGGTTATTTTCAGAGGGTGACGCATTAACCAGAATAGTGTCTTCGCCAAATATAATGTTAGGAGCAACACCGGTAAACCCAGCTAAGCCAGCACTTTGATTTGCCAAAATACCTCCAAACAAAGAATCACCTAAAACGACGTCATAAACACTTGAGCGTTCCATAAGATTTTTTGTAGTAGCATGAATATGTTCCAGATTTAATTCCACTTCAGGGTAGCTTTCCGCCACGCGACGAACTACCTCACACCATAGTTTTGTGCTTAACATATGGTCATCGTGGTGAACCAGTGTCAAACGCCTGTTCCGTTTTTTCGATGCTTTAAGGGCGCTGTGAGCAATCCTTGTGATTTGCGCCTCGGTATATTCGTAAAAATCAGTAGCTCTGGTATTGCCACTCTCCCAAGGCTCATCAATTTTCGGAATTCCGCCTTCCAATTCTTGAAACAATAAAAAGTCAATTTCCCTAAAAGATTGATTATCCAAATTCTTAAAAGGATTGGCGAATTTTCCTTGGAATGCGTGTGTGCTAGAATGCAATTTCAAATCCTGCTGCAACCTTTTCGCTTTAACCCGATTTGCGTTGTGCAAGACAACATCTGCCTCTTGGCACAAGTCCGTAACCGCTTGGGGTAGCCCCGTCTGAGGCATCCCAATCTCTCGATACATAAAATTGTGGTCGAAAACTTCTTCCACAGCCTGTATGGCTTTTACCATTTGCTGGTTCAGGAGTAGGCTGCTTCCTTTTTCGTTGAGAATGGCGATTCTAAGATTCATTGGAAGGTCACTTAGGGTAAGTGGGACATTTTATTTTAAGAAGGCACTGAACTAACAATGTCCACTGGACTTTTTTCAATGATTTGATGGATGTCTGCATCATGCACTTCTTTGTGCTTGTCCGCGAATCCCAAAAACTCGTCATAGACCACATCCAATTGCACTTTTGTCAATTCGTAGCCAATATTCTTTGCACGGTATGCTAAGGCAGCTCTTCCGCTTCTTGCGGTCAAAACAATACTGGATTGGTCAACCCCAACATCTTTCGGGTCAATGATTTCATAAGTTTCACGTTGCTTGATAACCCCATCTTGGTGAATTCCAGAACTATGTGCGAAAGCATTGGAACCTACGATTGCTTTATTGGGTTGCACTGGCATTCCCATTTTTTGGGAAACCATTTGACTGGTACTATACAACAACTGGCTGTTGATGTTGGTATCAATGTTCAAATTTGGATGTTGTCGCAATACCATTACCACTTCTTCCAACGAAGTGTTTCCGGCGCGCTCGCCAATACCGTTGATAGTGCATTCTATTTGTCTAGCACCATTGATGGCACCCGCAATGGAATTGGCGGTCGCCAAGCCCAAATCGTTATGGCAGTGGCAAGACAAAATTGCTTTTTCAATGCCCTTAACGTTTTCCTTGAGGTATTTGATTTTTTGACCGTATTCTTCGGGGAGACAGTATCCCGTAGTATCTGGAATGTTCAATACCGTTGCCCCAGCTGCAATGACTGCTTCACAAACTCTTGCCAAATATTCGTTATCCGTTCTTCCCGCATCTTCCGCATAGAATTCAACATCCTCCACAAAAGTTTTGGCATACGCCACGGCATCTACGGCTCTTTCAATGATTTTATCCGGAGTGGTGTTGAATTTGAATTTGATATGGGATTCAGAAGTACCGATTCCGGTATGGATTCTGGGTCGTTTGGCATGGACCAACGCCTCTGCAGCTACTTTTATATCCTTCTTCACTGCCCGCGTCAAGCCACAAACCGTAACATTTTTGACTAGCTTGGCAATTTCACTCACCGAATGAAAGTCACCTGGACTTGAAATAGGGAACCCCGCTTCAATGATGTCAACCCCTAGTTCTTCAAGGCGTTCGGCGATAATCAATTTTTGGGTGGTATCTAACTTGCAACCCGGTACTTGCTCT
>JBCBCH010000041.1:0-11491 GCA_038530835.1 Bacteroidota bacterium
AGTAACCGGTAAAATTGATTTTTTGGAACGAAATTCAGTTGAAGGAGATTGGCCCCGAAATTTTACCTTGGACCCCAGCGGAAACTTTTTGTTGGTCGCCAATGAGCGAAGCAATTCGATTTCTGTTTTCAAAAGAGCTACAGAAAATGGAACGCTGGAGTTTCTACATAAAATGGATTTCCCAAGTCCCGTGTGCTTGGTGTTTTTGGAAGACTAGTTCTTACCCAAAAAAGAACTCATGCAAAAATCGTCCTGGCGCCAAAGTGAATCCGCCAGCAATACCAATGGCACCGACGTACAATAAAACCATCTTTCGTTGGTGCGCTTTTACGTTTCCTTTCTTAATGGCAGTATAGGCTGTGGGTACCGTCCAAATGGTGAGAAAACTGAACAAGTGAATCCAACCAAAATGGTTCAGAAATCTGCCACCAACATCTGCGGGCATAAAAAGGGTGAGCACTGCAGTAATCAGCATTAAAATCATATAGATTTTGCCCAAACTTTTATGGATTGGGGTTCCTTTCTTGGCCAATAATCCATAGGCGCCAAGAAAAATACAAGGGACCACCGTGACCAGATGCCAATACATTAAGGTTTCGTAATTCATCCTTGGGTTTTTGCTAGAAATATAAAAGTTCCAATGAGTAAAAGTCCAAAAAGCACTGTTAGGAAAATTTTCCAAGCACTGTAGGGTCGCGTTCCGGAAATTGTTCCATTTTCGCCATTGACGAAAAAACTGTACTCCTTTCCATTGAAGCGATAAGCGCTCACATATACGGGAAGGAGAATGTGTTTGAAAGTTTCCTCGCTCAGTTGCATGTCCATTTGAGTCACTCTTTGGGTATCGCCACCAATATCCTGGCGACACCATCGTTTGGCAATACCATGGGCAACTTCTTTGGATTGCAAGTGCCCCTTGCTCAGCGGAATGGTGTACTTCTCGGTTACGAATCCAGTCAAGAAGCTGCTGTTAAACGGCTGGAGCAGTTTCAAATTCCAGTGTGCAACTTTTATGGGAACTCTCCCCTTTCGTTGTTGCGAAGCCTGAATCAGGGTGTCGTCTACAAACCCTGAGACCTGTCCCGAAGCGAGATACCATCGCGTCTTGCGAACCCGTTGTGACACCATTTTTCCTTGGGAATTGCGAACCCTTTTTGTTTCATAATAATACTCTCCCCTCCGTCCCGAATAGGTAGCCAACAGCTGCGCATCAAAGGTCCAATAGGGTAGATACAGCCCTTTGGTGAATTGGGGGTCCAACGCTGCTTTTTTCAATTTATTCGGCGCAAACCAAAGCCGTTTCACCCAGTTTTGAAAGATTTGATGCGACCGTTTTTTATCAATTTGAAAGGGAAGAATTGCGCCAGGGAGTATCCAATCATCTTGGTAGGCATCTTCAATCACCAAGGGGGAGTTGCAATACACACAATGCAGGGATTTATAGTTTTCTTCTACATGCTGGGTCGCACCGCAGTTTTTGCAATGCAGCATGCTAATTTGCTCACTGTGCTTGAGCCCCCCCATTTCCCTTAGGTAGGGATACAGCTCCAACTCCTCAAATCCTGTTTCATCGACTTCAATGGATTCGCGGTGGCCGCAATACTCGCAAACAATGGACGTAGTGCCAGGTTTGTACTTCAACTCCGCACCACAGTTGGTACAGGCTTTCTTCAGTTCGGTTTTTTGGGCTTTTTGACTTTCCATGGTATCATTCGCTCGAATGCAGTAATCTTTTCATTTTTGAAATCCCGTTTTTACAAATGCTAAAACTATAAGCCGTCGCAGGATTGACTGTTGCGAATGGATTACGAATTCGGCAGTGGAGGTGGTGTATTTCCGCCTAAAAACGATTTCAGTTCTGCAACCTCTTTCAATGGTGCCCAGTTGTCCATGCCCTGTTTCCAGACCAGACTATCTCGGTTGATGGTGCGTCCTGCAAAAAGCGCTTGGAGCTGTTCAAAAGAAACAGGTCCTTGTTGTGCTCCGTTGGCGGCGTAAAAGTATTGAACCGCTACTGGCATTGGGGGCGGTACGGTAGCATTGGCAGGTTGCATTTGAGGCGCTGTTCCCATTTGCGGGTTCATCATGCCTCCCATCTGTTGGGCCAATACGAAGCCCATACCCATGCCCATACCAGCTCCTGCGGTGCCGCCTTCGTTTTTTGCAGCAGCCTCAATGGCCTTGGCAGTTTTGAATTTGGTCAATTTGTCCAAATCCAACTTATCGATACGGCTGTACTCGAAAATTTCCTTTTTCAAATCCTCTGGCATGGAAACATTTTCGATGTAGAATTTTTCCAAGGAAATCCCTACACTTTCAAATTCCGGCGCCATCACCTCTTTGCAGGTTTCCGACAATTCGGAAGTGTTCGCGGCATATAATTCTATGGGAAGGTTGGCTTCCCCCACCGTATCCGTAAAGCGAGTGGCAATCAAACTTTTTAAATGTTCATTGATTTCGTAGTTGGTAAAATTGTTGTCTGTTCCAACAATGTCGATAATGAACTTCCCAGCGTCTGAGATACGAAAGGCATAGGTGCCAAAAGCACGAATCTCAACCAGTCCAAAGCGTTCATCACTTAACGTAATGGGACTTTTGGTGCCCCATTTTTCATCCGTGAACAAATGGGTATTCACAAAATACACTTCAGCCTTAAAAGGAGAGTTGAAACCATATTTCCATCCTTTTAAGGTGGCCAAAATAGGAAGGTTTTGCGTAGTGAGTTCATAGGTTCCTGGCGTGAAAACATCAGCCAATTGGCCTTCGTTTACAAAAACAGCAGTTTGTCCTTCGCGAACAATGAGCTTCGCACCGTTTTTAATTTCGTTCTGATAGCGTTCAAAACGATGGGCGATGGTATCATCGGTGTAGTCCAGCCATTCAACAATATCAATAAACTCATTGCTGAGTTTTTCCTTGATTTTTCCAAAAATATCCATGGGTATAGTGTTTTTAGATTTTGCTCTTAAAGCTAAAAAAAATGCGATAGGGATGCATTCCATTGGTACAAAAACCTTGAACAATGTTACAATCGGTGGATGAAGTGCTATTTTTAGGTTATGAGAGAAAAGAACGTTTTGGGCACCGAACTGAAAGCCTGCTGTTTTAAACCGAAAACAGGATATTATCGCGATGGGTATTGTAAAACGGGTGCAGAGGATATTGGTACGCATGTGGTGTGCGCCATTATGACGGATGCGTTCTTGCGCTTTACACGTAGTCGTGGAAATGATTTGATCACGCCGCTTCCCTATTTTCAATTTCCAGGATTGAAAGCTGGAGACAAATGGTGTTTGTGCGTTTCACGATGGAAAGAAGCCTTTATTGAAGGATTGGCGCCACCAGTGATTTTAGAAGGCACTCATGAAAAAGCGTTGGATTATGTCAGTTTCGAATCACTTCTGGAACATAAATACACGTCTGAGCAAAACGAACTTTAGTTCGGTCTAACGCGATAGGTGATATTTCGGTTGGTGATAACGTTGGAAATTACCGTCAAACCAACATTCCCTGTATCACAAAGTACACTGTCGTCCACAAATTCCATACTACATAATGAAGGAAGTGACGAACCACTTCCATCCATAAAACGACCAATGATAACATCGGTGGCCAAAGAAGTATCGAGCGGTGAGTTGGGTGGTGCAAAGGCGAAGGTTGAAGTGGAGCCATTCGCTGTATAAGTAACCTCACCGGTGATTTCACTATAACTTACAGAATAAGGATTGTTTCCACTGATGAAATTCCCTAGAGTAATGGTGAATTCTTCTGGAAGACCGGTTGTCCCGTTGATAACTGTCGCTCGAATGCCCATTTCATTTCCGGTGATGTGATAGATTCTGAAATTTCCTGCGGTGACAATGTCCGCAGTGCTTTCTTGGTCTTGGTACTCAAAGGATATCGTAAAGCTTGTAAAATCAAAAATTCCGGTAGCATTCGGAACGACAATATCAAAACCGGTTGAACCTCCAGCTCCAGAAGGAAAATGGATTCCACAACCAATTTGGGCTGCATTTGAATTCACTGATGTGGCATCTGGCCCCACTGTGGCATCGGTTATGGTAGCGGTATCAAAATCGAAGCGCGAAACCAACACACTTGGCGTGCCATCATCGCAAACCTGATAGGCAAACGAATCTGGGCCCACATACCCAGAATTAGGCACGTAGGTAAAACTTCCATCTGTGTTTAGGGTTACTGCTCCCGAGGTTGGGGCCGTAACGGGGGTAGTTCGAACACTCATGGTATTGTTCCCATTGGCATCTGAATCATTGGCCAATAGGCCGTTTCCAGCGTTCACCACTAAAGTTGCATTGATTCCAACCTGGTAGGTGTCGTCTGTGGCGATGGGTGCCGACTTCTGACCCAAGAGCGAAAAACCAGCGTACAAAAACATGGCTAGCGTAAGGTACAGGCGCCCTGAAAAAGGAAGGTTGAAACTTCGTTCTTGCATAACATTCAAAAGTATTGCCCCAGCTGAATTAACTAAAAGATATGTTGTGTCTCTACCAAAAAAAGGGGTAAACGCAATCAAAATCAATGTATTACAAAAGTAACGATCGTTTGTATACAAGGTTGTTAAAGTCGATAAGTCCGTTTTTGGGTCTGTCTAAACTTTTACCAAACAAGTTGGAGCCAGTGCTCTATTTTCCCTAAATTTAGAATCGACTAATTAACGCAAAAGAAAATGAAAGAATGCCTATTAAAGGCCAGCTTGATAATGCTGGCTTTGGTTCTTATGCCTTTATCTTCGGAGGCACAACGCAGAAAAAATACTTCACCTTCACCAGAGTATCCTGAGGAACTCTATTCCAGTTTGAGTTATCGCTTGGTGGGACCCTTTAGAGGAGGGCGTTCCGCAGCAGTGACAGGTGTGCCGGGTGAACCCAACCTTTTTTATTTTGGAGCTACGGGTGGTGGTGTTTGGAAGACTACCGATGGTGGACGCAGTTGGGGGAATATTTCCGATGGCTTCTTCGGAGGAAGTGTCGGTTCAGTTGAAGTAGCCAAAAGCGATCCAAATGTGATTTATGTAGGGGGAGGGGAGAAAACCGTGCGAGGCAATGTTTCCTCCGGTTATGGTATTTGGAAGACGGTTGATGCCGGAAAAACATGGAGCCAAATGGGGCTTGAAAAAAGTAGACACATTCCCAGAATTAAAGTGCACCCTACCAACCACGATATTGTGTATGCCGCGGTGATGGGAAACATCTATAAGCCCACACAAGAACGAGGCATCTACAAAAGTACCGATGGAGGCAAGAATTGGAAAAGAGTATTGTTCGTCAATGACCAAGCGGGAGCGGTTGACCTTACTTTGGACCCCAATAACCCTAGAATTTTGTATGCATCTACCTGGCGTGTGCAACGAACACCTTATAGTCTGAGCAGTGGAGGTGACGGTTCTGCCCTTTGGAAAAGCACCGACAGCGGTGAAACATGGAAAGAAATCTCAACCAATGAAGGGTTTCCAAAAGATACCCTTGGGATTATTGGTGTAACCGTTTCACCCGTTAACTCCGAAAGGGTTTGGGCCATAGTCGAAAACAAAGAAAAAGGGGGGTTGTACCGTTCAGATGATGGCGGTAAGAAATGGACGCAAGTCAACAAAGAGCGAAAATTGCGGCAGCGGGCTTGGTATTATACCCGGGTTTATGCTGATACCGAAGATGCAGATAAGGTTTATGTACTGAATGTGCGTTACCACCGTAGTACCGATGGGGGTAAAACTTTCAAAACTTTCAACGCGCCACACGGAGACCATCATGACCTTTGGATAGCTCCTGAGAATTCCAATCGTATGATTATTGGAGATGACGGGGGAGCCCAAGTAAGTTATGATGGCGGCCAAACGTGGAGTACCTACTACAATCAACCCACCGCTCAGTTTTATAGGGTGACTACCGATAATGCTTTTCCGTATCGCATTTACGTAGCCCAACAAGATAATAGTACCATTCGCATCAACCATCGTAGCGATGGAGGGTCTATCGATGAAGATGATTGGGAACCAACAGCTGGCGGGGAAAGTGCGCATATTGCCATTGATCCTACCAACAACGACATTGTGTACGGTGGTAGTTATGGTGGTTTCCTGACACGCGTGAATCACGAAAACAAGACGGTTCGCGGAATCAATGTTTGGCCCGATAATCCCATGGGGTACGGCGCCGAAGGCATGAAATATCGTTTTCAGTGGAATTTCCCCATCATTTTTAGCAAACACGACCCGAAAAAACTCTACACCTTTTCCAATCATGTGCATTTGAGCACCAATGAAGGTCAAAGTTGGAAGTTGTTAAGCGAAGATTTGACCCGAAACGACCCCTCTCGATTGGTATCCAGCGGAGGGCCCATAACCCAAGACAATACTGGAGTTGAATATTACTGTACCATTTTCGCAGCAAATGAAAGTCCTTTAAAAGAAGGGTTGTTATGGGTAGGCAGCGATGATGGGCTCATTCATATTACGAGAGATGGTGGTCAAAACTGGGAAAACATTACCCCTGCTGGTCTTCCTGAATGGAGCATGATCAATAGTATTGAACCTTCTGCATTTGACGAAGGTACTTGTTACGTAGCCGCAACACGCTATAAACTGGGGGATTTCAAACCCTATTTGTACAAAACCACGGATTACGGAAAAAAGTGGACCAAAATCACGAACGGCATAAACGATGAGCATTTCACAAGAGTACTCCGCGAAGACCCAAAACGAAAAGGGTTGTTATATGCTGGAACCGAGACCGGAATGTATGTTTCGTTCAATGACGGTGGTAGCTGGCAAAAATTCCAGTTGAATCTTCCGATTGTACCCGTTACGGATTTGGCTTTAAAAGACAATAATCTAGTGGTGGCTACCCAAGGACGTAGCGTTTGGGTGATTGATGACTTAACGGTATTGCATCAATTGGAAGCTTCCCAAAAAACTTCGAATGCAATTTTATTCCAACCCAAGGATAGTTATCGCACCAAAGGGCGTGCTGCCAAAAAACCTTCGAAAACCGAAGGACAAAACCATCCCAATGGGGTGGTAACCCACTTTTATTTGAAGGATTTTGACAAAGAAAAGGATACCATCCACATAAGCTACTTGTCAATGCAAGGAGATACCCTTGCAAACTTTAGCAACCATGCCAAAGACAAGAAAATGAAGCTTTCGGCAATTAAAAAAGGAGGCAACACTCATGTTTGGGATACTCGTGGCAAGGGTGCCGAAAAACTTAAGGGCATGATTTTATGGTGGGCCAATTTGAATGGCGCAAAATCCGTTCCAGGGAGCTATAAAGTCGCCTTGAATGTGAATGGAAGCGACCAATCTGAAACGTTCAAGATTTTGCCTGACCCAAGAGCCGAGGTTTCTGTGGCAGATATGCAAAAACAATATGATTTTATTGCTGACATCAATGAAACGGTAGACAAAGCGCACCAATCCATCAAAAAAATTCGAAAAATAAATATCAAGTTGGATGCTTTTATAAAGCAATACAAGGACAATGAACAAACGAAAAGCTTGGTGGAAAAGGCCAAAACCATGAAAGAAGGCTTTGGCGCAATCGAAAAAGCACTCTACCAGACCAAAAACCGTAGCAATCAAGACCCGCTGAACTTTCCCATTCGGTTGACGAACAAGTTGGCACATTTGAGCAGTTTGGTTTCCATTGATGATTTCCCACCAACAGAACAAGACATTGCTGTGAAAAATGAGCTTTCTGGAAAGATAAAAAGTGAGCTGACCAAGTTCGACACCATGATTGATAAGGAAATTGAAGCGTTTAACACCGAATTCAATCAATTGGGACTGGATTATTTATCGGTCGAAGAGTAATTCAAATTCATAACATATAAAGGGTAAAGAGCACCAGTCATATGATATGAGTTCTTTACCCTTTACCTTTGCGGGTAATGGCAAACTATTACGACTACATCAAATCTTTACACCTCATTTTTGTGGTGACTTGGTTTGCCGGGTTGTTTTATATCCCTAGGCTTTTCATTTATCACATTGAAGCATCCCACAAACCTTCTCCAGACAAAGAGATTTTGACCACACAATTAAAACTGATGACCAAACGGCTTTGGTTCATCATCACATGGCCCTCAGCCATTCTTTGCACCTTTTTTGCGATTTGGTTGCTGGTCATTATTCCGGCCTGGTTGAGCCAACCTTGGATGCATGTAAAATTGGGTTTTGTACTGCTTTTGATTGGGTATCACTTAAAGTGTCATCAAATCTTCAAACAATTACAGCGTGATGAGGTCAAATATACCTCTCGATTCATGCGTATTTGGAACGAAATAGCAACGCTGGTTTTGTTTGCCGTGGTCTTTTTGGTGGTCTTGAAAAGTGCCTTCAACTGGATTTATGGGGTAATCGGCATTTTTACACTAGCCATTTTGCTCATGCTGGGCATACGCCTTTATAAGCGCATTCGAGATAAAAACCCGAATGCTTGACCTTTTGGTTTTTGTGATTTGCGTTGTACCCAAGAATGGTGTGATTATTGCTTAATTTTACGAGAAAGCTCCAAAGTTGTTTAAAAAACTTTCCCTTCGATCACGGATATTCATCACCATGATTTTATTGGTGCTGATTGCATCGGTCTTGATTGCTGGAGTAACTATCTACCAGTATCGTGAGCAGAGCAAGGACTACCATGAAAACCGATTGGAGCGAAAAGAAGAGCAAATTCTGCAAAGCATCTCTTATGCCCTTCGTGAAACCACGTATCCACAGACTCAAGAGAACTTGGAATACATTTTCATGGATGAGATTTACAAAATTGCGGATGTTCAAAACGTGAATTTCAACATCTACGATTTGGAAGGGACTTTGGTGAAAAGTTCACGACCAAGTTTCGAAGAAGACTCTATATCAAATTGTCTGGATGCTTCGGTACTAAACAACCTTCTGGATAGTGGAAATAGCCGGTATGTAGAGGAAAAAACGGCCGCGGGCGGAAGGTATCAGGCCTCATACACCTATATTAACGATAGCAAGTTTAAACCGATTGGTATTATGAACTTGCCCTATTTTGAGGATAACTCCTTCAGCAATATGGAGTTACGGGAGTTTCTATTTCGTCTGGCCGGAGTATACCTAATCATGCTGCTAAGTGCCATTATTTTGGCCTACTTTATCTCAAAATACATCACGCGCTCATTACAGATGATTTCAGATAAAATGAATCAAACGGATTTGACCCGTCGCAATGAGAAAATCCAAGTTGATAATCCTAGTGAAGAGATTAGAACTTTGGTTGACTCGTATAATAGCAAGATTGACGAACTGGAAGAAAGCGCAACCAAACTGGCGCGAAGCGAACGCGAACAGGCCTGGCGCGAAATGGCCAAACAGGTGGCCCATGAAATCAAGAATCCGTTGACGCCGATGCGGCTTTCTGTTCAAAGTTTTGAACGCAAATTCAATCCCGAGGCGGAAGATGCCCAAGAAAAAGTAAAGGAGTTTTCAAACACGCTCATCCAGCAAATTGATACCATGAGCAACATTGCTTCTGCCTTCTCCAATTTTGCCAAAATGCCGGCACAGCAAAATGAAACCTTGAACGTGGTGAACATTGTGAAGTTGGCGTTGGACATTTTCAATGAAAACTATATTCACTTCATTACTGACGAAGAAGAAATTGTGGTGAAACTCGACCGAACTCAATTGATACGAGTCATTACCAACTTGGTCAAAAATGCCATCCAGGCCATGAATGAAGTCCATTCCCCGAGAATTTTGGTAACCGTTGCTTCCGAAGGCAATCAAGTCAAGATTTCGGTGGCTGATAATGGCGTTGGGATTGCTGATGAGGTCAAAGAAAAGATTTTTGAACCCAAGTTCACCACCAAAACCAGCGGCATGGGCCTTGGACTCGGCATGGTAAAAAATATCGTCGAAAATTATCACGGCACTATTGACTTTACCAGTCAAGTAGGAAAAGGCACCGTGTTCACCGTTAAATTTCCAAAAGAAGTCAAAGCAGCTTAAATACACATTCATGAACTACGAAAACATCTACATTGAAGAAGAAAATCATTTGGCTACGGTCTTCATCAATCGGCCTAAAAAACTAAACGCGCTCAACCGACAAACCATTGCCGAGCTGTCAAATGCATTTAAGGAGTTGGATGAAGATGCTAACATCAAGGTGATTCTCTTGACCGGTGTAGGCGAGAAGGCATTTGTTGCCGGGGCTGATATTTCCGAGTTCGCCAGCTTTTCGGTGGAGCAAGGCCGAACCTTGGCGGCCCAAGGGCAAAACGAACTTTTTGATTCGGTGGAAAAGTTGGGTACGCCCGTGATTGCAGCAGTAAACGGATTTGCACTGGGTGGTGGATTGGAATTGGCCATGTCATGTCATTTTCGAGTGGCCAGTGATAATGCCAAAATGGGCTTGCCCGAAGTTTCGCTTGGTGTGATTCCCGGTTATGGCGGTACACAACGTTTGCCGCAATTGGTAGGGAAAGGTCGCGCCATGGAAATCATCATGACGGCTGGAATGATTGATGCGCAAAAAGCATTGTCTTACGGTTTGGTCAACCATGTGGTGACATTGGAAGAGCTATTGCCCACCTGCAAAAAGCTGGCGAGCAGGATATCGAATAATTCCAGTGTGGCCATAAAACATGCAATAAATGCCGTAAATGCTGGTTATAGCTATGATGTTGACGGCTATCAGGTCGAAATCAATGCTTTTGGAACGTGCTTTGGCACCAACGATTTTAAAGAAGGTACCACGGCATTTTTGGAAAAACGAAAAGCAGATTTCCCCGGTTCGTAGTCGTGCATCGACCAATCGAACTCCATGAAAAGACCTATACTCCTATTATTCTTGTTTGTTGCGTTGGTAAGTACCGCGCAAAACATGCCGATATCCTATGATTTTGGCGAAAAGTTCAATGACCGGTATCGCTATTCCAATTTATTGACGATTGACAATGATGGTAATGGTGGTTACATTTTGGTGCGCGCCTATTTCCAGGGGCTTGTGCTAAGACCTAAGGGGTACTTTATCGAACATTATGATAAAGACCTGAATTTGATAGATGAGTACAACTATAAATTACGCAACAAGGATTTCATTGCTGGTTTTCTCAAGAACGGGCAATTGAATTTGTTGTTTTTGGAATACAACTACACGAGCAGCCGATATGAATACTGGGTGCACACTAGTCCCATAATAGACTTCAATTTCCGCCCCAAAAAATTAGTGTCGATTCAATCCGAAGAAGTTCGAAACCCTGTCGGCAAAAATTATTACAACCGCGATTTTTCAAGAGGGTTCACTACGGCCATTCTTTTCAATCAGGAGAAAACTGGTTTTATCATTAGTACCCATCACAAAAAGGGGAAGTCCAACAAACATCTTATTCACCTTTACGGAACGGATTTGAGCAAAAAGTGGGAATATGACTTTTTCAAAAGCGTAATTTTTCTCTTCTACACTTTCGGAAAATTCCTACTCAAAGCTCAAATCCGAATCCG
>JBCBCH010000042.1:0-11402 GCA_038530835.1 Bacteroidota bacterium
GTGTGTGTATATGCCTAAATCCTCAAACACGTACTTATCAAAAATGAAACCTATTGGTACAATATTAAAATCACCGAGAACTTTAGCGACTCTGCACACATACAGACTTCCATAGCCATAAAAAATGAAGTGGTATTACAAGACCCAACGGAACAAGGGTTACGAAAAATCTTGAATTTTGGACACACCTTGGGCCATGCCATTGAGTCATATTGCCTGGACAACCCTAACAAGGAAACCCTTTTGCACGGTGAAGCCATAGCGGTTGGAATGATTTTGGAAGCATACCTGAGCCATGAACTGAAAGGACTGTCCAAAGTAGCTGTAAATGAAATCAAAGCAACTTTTTTGACTCATTTTCCAAAAGTTGAATTTAGTGCTGAGGATATTGAGGTTATCATCGATTTAATGAAATATGACAAGAAGAATTCCCATGGTGACGTCAACTTTGTACTGCTGCAAAGCATTGGGGAAGCGGTCATAGATGTGCGGGTGCCAGAAGATTTGATACCCAAAGCTTTCGCTTACTACAATGAATGAGGATTTGGTATACTAGTTCTTCTATTTTGACAACTCTTTACAAAAACCGTTTTTAAAATTTGATAGCTTAGGTGATGTAATAAGCACCTAACATGAAACGGATTCTAATCGACTACAAAAAACTTGAACATAGCGTTGCAGCGCTTCTTATTGACCTTTATCCTTATGGTTACGGCGATGATGACATCATTACCCTTAAAAAACCGAATGGCGAGATTGTTGAAGCTGTTGAAGTAAGGACGGAAGACACCGTTTATCTTGTCAAAATCAGCAAAAGCCTTTCCAATTTTATTTCCAATTTTGAGGAAAACATAGAAAAGGAATTGGATAAGGAAATTCCGGAGGAAAGTACCTTGACCGAAAACGAAAACGACCCAGAGTCCGACCAAGAACTACTGGCTTAATCGCACCCTCTTCCACTACTTTGGCTAACCGAAACCGATTGGTCTAAAGTTCGTTGAAAATGGTGTGCATCAATCGTTTTTTGTCGTTGATGCTCTCTTCCAAAGAAATCATGGTTTCCGTTCTGCTTATACCATCAATATCATCAATCTTGAAGATGATATTCTTCGCATGCGTAGTATCTCTAGCTCGAATTTTACAGAAGATATTGAATTTGCCTGTGGTGATGTGCGCCACGGTAACGTAAGGTATTTGATTCAAACGCTCCAAAACAAACTTGGTTTGGTGTGTTTTTTCAAGGAAAATCCCAACATAGGCAATAAAGGAGTATCCCAATTTTACGTAATCCAGCGTAAGTGAAGAGCCTTTGATGATTCCGGACTCTTCCATCTTTTTTACCCTAACATGAACAGTACCTGCAGATATCAATAGTTTTTTGGCAATATCCGTAAACGGAGTCCGGGTATTGTCAATCAACATATCCAGTATCTGATGGTCAATTTCATCAAGTTTCACTTTGCTCATAATGGTAGTATTTGTAACAAAAATAGTGATTCGGAAAAATTAACGTAATAAAACCGCATTTTTTTTGAAAAAAATGCAAGTAAGCGCTCAAATCAGCAAAGTTTCAAGTTGTTTGGACAACGCTTTGAAGAAGGATGGGTTCTTTTTTAAATCTTCCAAATCAGAAGGTTCGGAACAATCCAAAGTCTTGTGTGCGAAATACCCATGGTCAGGCTCTAATTTTTCGCACTTCGGGATAAAATGTATTTTTTTTCGCTTGAGCTGTTCTTCATATCGAATACCAACAACATCGCCCTTTTTGAATTTGGGATAAAGGGCAATGGGGTTCTGCAAAATCATATCGTAGAACAGTTTTTCGTTTTCGGGAATTTCAAAATAGTCCTCCCAAACATGTTCCTCCAATTGGTCCTGCGCTATAATACGAAGGGCTTCTACCATCGCCTCAAAAATGTATTTTCTAGTTTCTTCGCGCTGATAATCCTCTTGAAAATGACCCGCCTCGAATAAAATTGTAGGGGTTCCCGCCATTTGAAGCGAATCGCCAATACAGTTATCATTAAAGGCATCATCATAGCGACCGATTTGGTCAGGAATCTCGGCATGTAGCTTCTTAGCCATACCCGAAATCAGGGCCATTGCAGTTTTCCGTGTATCGGTTACCGTTCTCGCTTCATCCTCAGAAGGCGATAAAAAGGATATGGTAGCAGGTTTGGGGTGTTTTCCTGCACTAAACAGAGTTCTTTGGTCATGTAGATTAAAGCAAAAGTCGGGCTGAAACGTATCGTGCACATAGCGCAGGACCTCACTCTCGGGTTGGGTCCGTTCTTTGGCATCCCGATTCAAATCAACGTCATTCGCGTTCACCCGGGTATACCTTTTGGCACCATCAGGGTTTACCATAGGCAGCACCAATATTCTGCATTGGGAATAAATCTCTTGCGCCAAGGCATCATCCGAAACCAAAAAATGAAATAAGTCCAAAACTGCTTTGGTCGTGGTCGATTCGTTTCCGTGCATTTGGGACCATGCCAATACCTTTCGTTCGCCCTCTCCCAAAAAAACGCCATAGAGATTTTGGGCTTCTACAGATTTCCCCATAATCACCCAAGGTACTTTGGGATAGGCTTCTCGAAAGGAATCAAGGTCTTTTAAAGTAATATAACGACCTTTTACTGTAGGAACTTTATACGTAAGATGTGGGTATATCATGTGCTAAAAATAAGCGATGTATTATTTACAACTGTAACATGTCATATTGTTTTTTGATACAAATGTAAATTGTTGACAAAATATAATTCACAAGTGTATCATTTAATCTATAATTAACTGTTATTCAGTGTTTTAATTAAATCTAATTAATTTAAAACATTAATTTAATATCAGGTTAATTCACTCTGAATCTATGCCACTAGGCCTTTTATAAGCGATGGAATCGTAATTTTACAATTGTGAAAGAAGCGTTGATTCAAAGATTACAGATGATTATGGAGCATCGGGAAATGACCACCTCGGGCCTTGCGGATGCTTTGGGTGTACAGCGTTCTAGTGTTTCACATATATTGAATGGGAGAAACAAACCAAGTCTTGATTTTGTCATGAAAGTGGTGAACACTTTTTCTGAGGTGAGCTTGGATTGGTTTCTAAAAGGTGAAGGCGATTTTCCAAAAACCTCTGCCCCATCTCCCCAAAACCAAAAAGACATTGCCCCAATTGTTCGGAATCCAAAATTGAAGAAAACAAAAGATTCTCCCGAATCCCGACAACTGGTCAAAACCATTCTTTTTTATGATGATGGAAGCATGGAGGTTTTTGAGCCCAAAAATTGAATGGAGCTATTTCTTATAAATCCTAAAGGCTGTACCTTGCGTTTATGTTAAAATATTTTTTGGCCCTCCTTGGTTTTTTATTGTTGACACAATGTAGTCCTCCACCTGAAAGAAACTGCAATAATTTTAAAACTGGGAAATTTACTTTCACTGCAGAGATTTCTGGAAAAACCGTACAAACCACTTTTGAGCGTTTTGAAAAAATGGAAGTAGAAGCATTCGAAGGAAAACGCGATACATCCGAAATTCGGTGGATCAATGATTGTGAGTACATTCTAAAAAACAAGAACCCAAAAAACAAGGCGGACGAAAAATCAATTCACATTAAAATACTTACCACGACCGACTCATCCTATACTTTTGAATATGGAGCGGTTGGAGAATCAAAAAAATTTAGAGGAACCGCATTTCAAAAACACTGACCATGTTCGAAATTTTTACAAGCCCAGATGCCTGGATGGCGCTTTTGACCCTAACCTTTTTGGAAATCATTCTAGGGATTGACAACATTATTTTTATTTCCATTGCCGCTGGAAAACTTGAAAAGCAAGACCGAAAAAAAGCGACCAACCTTGGTTTGATACTTGCCATGGGCATGCGTATTCTTTTGCTTTTTGGAATTACCTGGCTTACCAAAATGAAAAAACCGTTCATGGTTTTGGACTACGATTGGATAACAGGAGGAATTAGTTGGCAAGCTTTGATTCTCTTTGCAGGGGGGCTTTTTCTACTCTACAAAAGCACCAAAGAAATTCATGAAAAAATCGAGGACCGTGGTCATGATGAACGCGAAGTAACCAAATCCCGTTCTTCTTCCTTGACCAATGCAATCGTTCAAATCACGGTCATTAATATTGTTTTCTCTTTCGATTCGATATTGACGGCTATTGGGATGACCAATGGTATTTCTCCGAACCCAACCGATGCACTGGTTTTAATGGTTACTGCTGTGGTGATTTCTGTAGTAATCATGATGCTGTTCGCCAATCCAGTCGGTGAATTTGTGAACCGTCATCCTTCGGTGCAAATCTTGGGGCTTTCATTCTTGATTCTAATCGGGTTCATGCTTATCACCGAAGCGGCGCACCTTTCGCATTTGGTGGTATTTGACAATGAAATCGGGGCGATTCCTAAAGGCTATCTCTACTTCGCCATTACCTTTTCACTAATGGTAGAGTTTTTTGATTTGCGAATGAAGAAAAACAAAAAGAAAGCTGCCACTAGCGAAAACTAAATTCTAAAGAATTTAGTTTGGTCTTTGAAAAGCTATCTTGGGGTGCAATTTCTTTTGCTCCGCGAACTCTTCTTGTTGTTGCTTTACGGTAAGTGTACTGCCATCATGGCTCCAACCTGGAGGCCCGAAAACATACATGAACTTATGCGACCATTTTTTGGCCTTTTTGAAATCATTCCAAATGTCTTTGAACTCATGGGTTAAAATCACCACCGGGTTATAGGAGTTTGGTGAGTGGATTACCCCGTATTTTACATCAATGTCATCATCCAACTCTTTCCAAGTACCGAACATTTTATCAAAAATATTCAAGAAGCCCCCGTGGTTCTTATCCAAATACTCCACATTCTGCGCATGATGTACCTGGTGCATGGTGTGCGTATTGAAAATCTTCTCCAAAAAACCAAGTTTGGGAACGTAAACGGAATGCAGTTGAAATTGCCATAAAGCCTCTATACCCAAACAAACGACTACCATTTCTGGAGGAAAACCAATGGCAGGCATCCACATGTAAAAAAGGGGTTTGTACAAAATGGTGAACCATCCGTTACGAACCGCGGTCCCCAAATTGAAATTATCAGAAGAATGATGCACAATATGTGCAGCCCATAATATTCGAATCTCGTGGTTCGCACGATGGAACCAGTAATAGGTAAAATCATCCGCAAGTTGGCACAACAACCAAACATACCAAGCATAACCGAAAGATTCATATCCCAAAATATTTTGACGAACCCCATCTACCATAGGATTGCAAAGCGCATATACGCCTTCGAACAAGACTATCGCAAAAATCACTTTGAACAAGGGGCCCAAAAGCGCAGAGCCAACTCCCATGAACCCACTGGCGGCCAAGTCCTTCCAGTTGTACAAATCATGGTCACCATGGTGATGGCTGTAAGCCAGTTCAAATAAAATAAAAGCGATGAATACGGGAACGCCGTAAACCAAAGGGTTAGTAAAATCCATTGGATGTAAAGATAGTTAGTGGTTTAGTGAGATTGGTAATGTAAGCAGAAAAGTTTCTAAAACAAAGTGGGCTGTGGAGAATCGTCATCGTTTGAGTCTATTGAATCATTGTTTGGCTCTATTGACTCTTCATCAATCACCTCCAGTTCCTCCACCGTTTTGTTCTCTGGTTCTTCATAAGGCAAAGGTTCCAAGGTGTTTAGGTTTTTCACTTTTTCTGAAGTGAGTTGGTTGCCTAACGCACGAATGCCCTTGACCGAAATGAAGAACTTTCCAAATCAATGGTTTGATTCGGTTTGGCTTCTTTACCTCTTGGTTTTGAGAATTCTATTTCCACCTGAGGGCGCCAGTCGGTAGATACCAATTCCAAATAGGATTTTGGGTGTTCACTGATGACTATTTCCTCCTTACCAGGATTATCTATCAAAAACCGCTTTACATAGAAACGTTCCTTTTCTCCCTCAAAATGTATCACGGAGATAGGTTTTAGAGGGTTCCATTTTTCAAGAACGACCAAATCATCGGTAAAGCGACTCAACAAATCAGGCACTAGGGTTCTTACCTTTCCTTTTTGGTCAATCGTAAGTAGTCGGTCTTCTCCTTTAAAGGCACCAAGTAGTTCTCCCCTACCATCAACATTCAAACGGTTGACCACTTCGTCGAACCAAATTTTTCTAGGTTGAAGGGTAGAAACACCCTTTTCTTTCAGTTCAATCCGTTTTACGGAATACTTGGTCACCAAATTTCCTTTGGAACCTCGGCCCTTGATGATAACATCCGCAAAATCCAAGTCCCATTTTAATTTTTTGATACTGCCCGATTGCCTCAAATGCACCGTAACAATTTCTGCCTCTCCATTCGGGTTTGCCGTAAAATACAACACATCTGCACTTGCCTTGGGTCCAGCCAATTCATATATCTTATCTCGGGTTATGGAAGTAACATTAAAGCGCTTGATATAGCTCGCACCTCCCTTGCCCTCTTTATAAATCATGTTGAAGGTGGTACGCGAATCTTTCTTCTTGAAAACACCGACATGTAGAATGTTCTTTCCCACAAAGGTCTTCGCATCCACCTTGGTGACCATCATATGTCCTTTTTTCGTGAACACGATGATGTCATCTATATCGCTACAATCGGTTACGTATTCATCCCTTCGCAACGAAGTACCTATGAATCCTTCCTCCCGATTCACATAAAGCTTCGTGTTTCGAATGACTACCTTGGTTGCTTCAATGTCATCAAAAATTCGAATTTCGGACTTGCGTTCCCGGGTCTTGCCGTATTTCTTTTTGAGGTTTTTATAATAATCTATAGCATATTCCACTAGGTGTTCCAAGTGGTGTTTGGTTTCGGCAATACGTTCTTCCAAGGAATCCAAATGTTGCTGTGCCTTGTCCAAATCAAATTTGGAGATACGTTTGATTCGGATTTCAGTCAAACGAACAATATCCTCTTCCGTTACCGCGCGTTTTAAATGTTTGGTATGGGGTTTGAGTCCCTTATCTATTGCTGCAATTACGCCTTCCCAAGTTTCCTCTTCCTCAATATCGCGATAGATTCGGTTTTCAATGAAGATGCGTTCCAACGAAGCAAAATGCCATTGCTCTTCCAGTTCACCCAATAGGATTTCAAGCTCAGATTTGAGCAATTCCACTGTGTTTTCCGTAGACCGAACCAACATCTCCTTAACCCCTATGAACAAGGGTTTGTTATCCTCAATGATGCAGCCCAAGGGCGAAATGGATGATTCGCATGCCGTAAAAGCATAGAGTGCATCAATGGTTTTATCCGGAGAAATGCCACTGGGGAGGTGTACCAAGATTTCAACCTCGGCCGCGGTATTATCCTCAATTTTTTTGATTTTGATTTTACCCTTGTCATTTGCTTTTAGGATGGAATCAATCAACGAGGAGGTATTGGTACCAAAAGGAATTTCTTTAATGACCAAAGTGTTCTTGTCTACCGTTGAAATACGAGCTCTCACCCGGATTTTGCCCCCACGCATCCCTTCATTGTAGTTCGTCACGTCAATAATACCGGCCGTAGGAAAGTCTGGAAAGAGCTTAAACCGTTGCCCTTTCAGATGCTTGATGGAGGCATCGATTAGCTCATTAAAATTATGCGGGAGGATTTTGGTAGAAAGTCCAACAGCGATTCCTTCGGCTCCTTGCGCCAAAAGTAGTGGAAACTTCACGGGTAGGTTTACGGGTTCTTTTTTCCGTCCGTCGTAAGACAACTGCCATTCCGTGATTTTTGGACTGTAGACTACATCCAATGCGAACTTTGACAAGCGGGCCTCAATGTATCTTGATGCTGCGGCGCTGTCTCCGGTAAGAATGTTTCCCCAGTTTCCTTGGGTGTCAATCAACAAATCTTTCTGGCCAATTTGTACCATGGCATCGGCAATACTGGCATCACCATGAGGATGGTACTGCATGGTGTGCCCAACCACATTGGCCACTTTATTGTAACGACCATCATCCAACTCCTTAAGCGCGTGCATAATTCGTCGTTGTACTGGTTTAAAACCATCTTCAATGGCCGGCACGGCTCGTTCTAAAATTACATAGGAGGCATAATCCAGAAACCAATCTTTATACATTCCGGTGACCCGGGTCAATGTATCCTGTTCTTGTTCTGGTTGGGAATGTTCTTGTTCTTGCGCTTCACCGTCCAAGGCGTCATTTTCTTCCATCAAGATAAAGTGTTGTTGGCTTTTCTACAGTTAGTTTTCTTCGATTAAATCAAGTTCTACTTTAAGATTTTTTATTATAAATTCCTGACGGTCAGGTGTATTTTTCCCCATATAAAATTTGAGCAGGTTGTCAATGCTCATGGCTTTGTCCAGCATAACGGGCTCCAGTCGGATGTCATCTCCGATAAAATGCTTGAATTCATCTGGAGAAATTTCACCGAGACCTTTGAAGCGTGTAATTTCCGGTTTGCCGCTCAATTTTTGTATTGCCGTTCGTTTTTCTTCTTCGCTGTAACAGTAAATGGTTTCCTTTTTGTTTCTAACCCTGAATAGCGGGGTTTGAAGGATATATAAATGGTTTTCCTTAATCAATTCTGGGAAGAACTGTAGGAAAAACGTAATCAACAACAAACGAATGTGCATTCCATCCACATCAGCATCCGTTGCGATGACAATGTTGTTGTAACGCAAATCTTCTAAAGAATCCTCAATGTTCAAGGCTGCTTGAAGCAAATTGAATTCCTCATTCTCGTAAACGATTTTTTTGGACATCCCATAGGAGTTCAGCGGTTTTCCGCGTAGGCTGAACACCGCTTGTGTATTTACGTCGCGCGATTTGGTGATTGACCCAGAAGCCGAGTCCCCCTCGGTAATGAAAAGCGTGGTTTCCAACCTCCGGTCATTCTTCATGTCTTGTAGGTGTGCTCTACAATCCCGAAGTTTTTTGTTGTGAAGACTGGCTTTTTTGGCCCGCTCGCGAGCTAGTTTTCGAATGCCTGAAAGTTCCTTGCGTTCTTTTTCGGCTTGGATTATTTTTTTCTGGATGGCATCCCGAACCTCCGTGTTTCGGTGCAGGTAATTATCCAAATACCTCCCAATAAAATCATTGATATAGGTACGAACTGTGGGTAGTTTCCCTCCCATTTCGGTCGACCCTAACTTAGTTTTGGTTTGGCTTTCAAACACGGGCTCCATTACTTTGATGGAAATTGCGGAAATGATGGATTTTCGAATATCCGCGGCCTCATAATTCTTTCCGAAATGTTCACGAATTGTTTTTACCACAGCTTCGCGAAAAGCCGCTTGGTGGGTTCCACCTTGTGTAGTATGCTGCCCATTGACAAAAGAATGGTACTCCTCACTGTATTGGGTGCGGCTATGGGTCATGGCCACCTCTATATCGTCCCCTTTCAAATGAATGATGGGATACAGCATATCCTCTTGGTTGTTGTTATCCTCCAAAAGGTCTTTCAATCCATTTTCAGAATGAAATTTTTCCCCATTGAACACTATCGTCAACCCGGGATTCAGGTAGACATAGTTTTTGAGCATTCGTTCTACGTACTCGTTTCGGTACTTGTATTTTTTGAAAATGGTTTCATCCGGTGTGAAGACCACTTTTGTCCCGCGCCGACGGGAAGTCTCTTCCAACAATTCTTCATCTACAAGATTCCCAGTCTCAAAAAAGGCCGTTTTTGATTTACCATCTCTTGTGGATTCGACCTTAAAATTTGTGGACAAGGCGTTAACCGCTTTTGTACCTACCCCGTTTAATCCAACGGATTTTTTGAACGCACGGGTGTCATATTTCCCTCCCGTATTCATTTTTGAAACCACATCCACAACTTTTCCTAAAGGGATGCCGCGACCGTAGTCCCGAACCGACACGATATTCTCTTTGATATTGATATCGATGGTTTTTCCAGCACCCATTACAAATTCGTCGATACAGTTGTCGATGACCTCCTTTAAAAGGATATAGATTCCATCATCAGCCGATGAGCCATCACCCAATTTTCCAATGTACATACCAGGACGCATGCGAATATGCTCCTTCCAGTCCAATGAGCGAATATTGTCCTCTGTATATTGGGTTTGTGCCATTTTAGGGGGTTATAAGGGCTAATATAGAATTTAACAAAAAAAATAAAAGTGCTACCTCTGGAAAGTAATCAACAAATGGCGGGTTATTCTGTTAATAGTCTTAATTCCCAAGATACGCTTCGAGTCGTTTTGAATTATTGCGCCAGCGTTGTGAAAGTTCGTTCGGCGCCATATCCCACTCCCGCACTGTTGCTTGCATAAGCCCTTACATAGTATAAGGTGTTTGGCGTAAGGTTTGTGATGGTGCTGTTAAAATTTGAAGCATTGGTATCCTCTTCCGTTCTGCTATCTGAAATCGTGGGATTCGGCTCGATATCCCAACAGAGTCCCTTGCGTAATAGCGTTCCTCCACCATCACTGGAAATGTTTACCGTAGCAGCTGCAGAGTTGCTGGTTATTTGGGAGATTTCACCTGTAGTGAGCGTTGGAATGGTAGTGGTTTGGGGGTCAGGAGCTGCTGAACCCGAATCATCACTCGAGCATCCTAAAATAAACAACGAAACAATAAAAAAAGCATAGATTGATTTCATAGCGCTGGTATTCAATACCATACTAAGCTATGAATTTATACATTGAAACGAAAATGCATAACATCACCATCCTTAACCACATACTCTTTTCCCTCTACGCGCATTTTCCCCGCTTCTTTCACCTTTTGTTCACTGCCCAATGCGATATAATCAGCATAAGCGATGACTTCAGCACGGATAAACCCCTTTTCAAAGTCAGTATGAATCACCCCAGCGGCTTGTGGAGCGGTTGCCCCCTTCTTGATGGTCCATGCCCGGACTTCTTTTTCTCCTGCAGTAAAATAGGTTTCCAGATTCAACAGGGTATAGGCTCCTCGAATCAATTTGGCCGAACCGGGTTCAGACAATCCCAAGTCCTCCAAAAACATTTGACGCTCTTCATAGGTCTCCAATTCGGTAATATCGGCCTCAGTACCTACAGCCAAATACAATACTTCGGCATTTTCATCTGCTACTAGAGCTTTCACTTTTTCTACATAAGCATTCCCTGAAACTGCAGCAGCTTCGTCAACATTGCATACGTACAGCACGGGTTTTGCCGTGATAAGCTGTAAGGGTTTCACATAATCCCGATAATCCTCTTCGCCAACAGCAATGGCTCGTACGGAAGTTCCGGCTTCCAAACCTGATTTTAGGGTGCTCAGTATGGCGGCTTCTTTCTGCGCTTCTTTATTGCCCGTTTTGGCGGAACGGCTCACTTTATCCAGCTTCTTTTCGACACTCTCCAAATCCTTCAGTTGCAGCTCAATCTCAATTGTTTCCTTATCGCGAATAGGGTCTACCGAACCATCGAC
>JBCBCH010000043.1:0-11292 GCA_038530835.1 Bacteroidota bacterium
AGAAACCATGGCGTATGAGCAGAAAAGCATGGACGTATGGGAAGCTACTGTTACACAATCTCCGAAAATGGCTTTTATATATGGGCTTTCGGATGGAAACCGTGGACATGTGATTGGGTACGACAATATCAAAACATTGGTTCAAGAATGGATGAACGGAGAAGACGATACCTACCAGTTTATAGAGCGCAGTGACTGGAATATCAAAATCAGTGGCAATCATGCTTGGGCTACATTTCGTGAAAAAGCATTGGTTAATGGAAAAACCACCATTGGCGAAGAAATAAGGGTTTTGGAAAAAATAGATGGAAAATGGAAGCTCGATGTCATCGCTTTCATCTTTTGACGGATTAGCACGCCAAAAACTTAGGGGAAGTTACTAGAAATGCGATGAAGTGACCATTAAAAAAGCCTCAAGAATTCTTGAGGCTTTTATTGTGGGCGCGAAGGGATTCGAACCCCTGACCCCCTGGGTGTAAACCAGGTGCTCTGAACCAACTGAGCTACGCGCCCGTCCTTCCGTAAACGGGAGTGCAAATATAGTATCCTTTTTGTTTTACCAAAAGAAAAAAGATTAAAATATCTAGACAACTTCGGCCACGGTAAAGGTGCTCCCCCCAATAAAAATCACATCGTCTTTTTCAGAAGCTTTTTTCGCAGCTTTCAATCCTTTGTTTACGCTTTCATACGCTTTACCTTTTAATCCTATGCCTTTTCCTATTTTTTTTAGCGATTCGCTTTCCAATCCTCTAGGTACATTGGGTGATACAAAATAGTATTGCGCCTTTTTGGGAAACAATTGTAGCAAGGTTTCAACGTCCTTATCGTTAACAAAACCCAGTACAAGATGCAAGGTTTTAAAGTTCTCCTTTTTCAGTTGCTTTAGCACATCGTTCAGGCCTTGTTCATTATGGGCGGTATCACAAATAATTTTGGGTTTGGTACCGAGAATTTGCCACCTTCCTAAAAGGCCAGTATTTTCAACTATATTCAACAGTCCTTTTTCCATTGCCGTCAAGCTTACCTCAAATGCTTCCAGCTTTTGAAACAAGGTTACCACACCTCTCATGTTTTTATGCTGATACGTACCTTTTAAATCGGTTTCATATTCAGTAGGATCAACATCGTCCGCAAAAAAAATAGGACTTCGTTTTTGAGCGGCTATCAATTTGAAGATACCATGGGTTTCTTTTTGGGTTTCACTAATGACCACAGGCACCCCTTGTTTGATGATACCCGCTTTTTCCATGGCAATTTTCTCTAGCGTATCACCTAAAATACTTTGATGGTCCCAACCGATGTTTGTGATGAGGCAAATTTCGGGTTGAATGATGTTGGTGGAGTCCATTCGTCCTCCCAGACCCACTTCGATAACAGCTACGTCCACTTTTTGTTGGGAGAAATAGGTGAAAGCCATTCCCACGGTCATTTCGAAAAATGACAAATCATTCGCTTCCAAAAACGGTTTATGGGATTTTATAAATGCCATCACATCATCTTCGGATAACATCACTCCGTTGACTTTAATACGCTCTCTGAAGTCTTTTAGATGGGGAGAAGTATATAACCCCACTGTATAGCCCGCTTCCTGAAACACTGAAGCAATCATATGGCTGCTGGACCCTTTGCCATTGGTCCCAGCAACATGGATGCTTTTGAAATCATTATGAGGGTCTCCCAGATACGATGTAAACGCCTGAATGTTATCCAACTTATGGTTAAGGGCAGCTACACCCTTTTGCTGGTACATCGGAAGTCTGGAAAACATCCAGTCCAAGGTTTCTTGATAAGTCATTGGACTACTGGCCAAGCTTAAAATTAACCTCGATATGGCCTTCCTGACTGGTTGGCGCCTTGGAATCGGGGTTCCATTTATACATCATTGCCGTTTTTCGGGCAGGTTCCAAAAGACAGGGAGCATTATTGGTAGTACCTTTTACGCCAGGAATTGCTTTGATTACTCGACCTTGTCTATCTACGAATATTTTTACAACAACCTTCCCATCTTCGTTGCATTCCTGCTGTACCTTCCCTCTTGTGGAAAGGGACCGGCCTCTTAAACCATAACCTTTACCACCATCTCCAGACCCAGGTTGACCGTAATATGTGGCTGCATAAGGGTCGCCATCTGGGCTGCCCTTGTCTCCTGATTTTGTGTCATCCCCTTCTCCAGAGTCACTTTTACCCTCAGCTTTTCCGATTCCTCCAATTAAAGCGTCTACACTTTTCTTTTTGGCTTCTTGGGCTTTACGTTTTTCCTCCTCTGCGCGTCGCTTGGCATCAGCCTTGCGTTGGGCCTCAGCCTTTGCTTTGCGAGCAGCTTCATCCACCTTTCGTTTGCGTTCGCGCTCCTGGTTGATACGAATGGATTCTTGCGTTTCTTGTGTCAATACTTTTTCGGTAGGGGCATCTGAAACCGGTTGGCTTGGCTCGGTAACCGGGATAGGTTCTTGCTGTTTCACCGGTTGGGGCGTCCGTTTGGGTCTTGGGGCCTCTTTCCCTGAACCAAAATCCATTCGTACCAAAATTTATGGCGATTCCATTTTCAATGGGAGGGTCCATATACGTTAGACCAATGTAGAAGAGTATAAGCAGCAAAGCACTTAATAAAATGGTCGTAAGCGTAAATGATTTTTTCTTGTGTCTCGTGTCTAGTAAAGGCATTACTTGGGTCGCACTGCCAAAATCACCTTGTAACTGTTCCTATTGGCGATATCCATAACGTTCACAGCTTCTTTGATGGCAACGCTCTCTTCAGCCCTTAGGATGATGGTAGGCTTTTCTTGGCCTTCCAGTGCTTTTTTTAATTCAATTTCAATGTATTCCTCGTTTATCTGCTCGTTGTTCACAAAATATTCCAAGTTCTTGTTGATAGTAACCGAAACATTTTGTGTATTGGTCGATTTCCCTTTCGCCTTCGGAAGTAGCAAATCCAGAGCGTTTGGCGCATTTGAGGTTAGCATGAAAAATACCAACAGCAAAAACACGATATCCGTCATGGACGACATGCTAAATTCGGGACTGACCTTATTTCTACCCTTTAATTTCATGGCAAGGGATTAAATCGGTTCGTTCAATAAGTCCAAAAACTCAACGGCATTCGCCTCCATCTTATGAACTACTTTATCCGTTCGGTTTACCAAGTGGTTATATCCGATATAGGCAATAATACCCACAACCAAACCGGCTACGGTTGTGGTCATAGCCGTATAAATCCCGGATGCCAAAGAGCCCATTTCAGCTTGACCTCCACTGGAAGCCATTTCATGGAACGCTAAAATCATACCAATTACCGTTCCCAAGAAACCAATCATGGGCGCGGCTCCGGCAACGGTTGCCAAGACACTCACGTTTTTTTCCAATTTGTAAACTTCAAGAGTCCCTGCGTTTTCAATAGCCGTGTTGATGTCATCCAAGGGTTTTCCGATTCGCGCTACCCCTTTTTCGGTCAAACGAGCCACAGGTGAATCAGTCTGGGCGCAAAGAAGTTTTGCAGCTTCCAATTTGCCATTAGTGACGTGGTCACGGATTTGGTTCATGAAGTTCTTGTCGATTTTGGACGCAGCTTTTATGGCAAATATCCGTTCAAAATAGATGTACAATGCTACAAACAAAAGCACAAAGAGTACCGCAATAATGACGATACTTCCCGTACCTCCGTTAACGATCAAATCGATTACAGAAAGTGTTTTCTCTTCAGACATCGTAGCAGTGGTGTCCACTGCAGGCTCGAGTTCTTGATAAAAGTTCATATAAAATCCCCAATTTAAGTTGCAATAATAACGGAGATTTTACTGCTAAAGTATTTTGTTAAAAGAATATTCGTATTCCAATGAAACAAATGGCACCTGCAATGAATCCTAGGGCTGCCAACCAAGCAATCTTTTTGAGGTACCAGAAAAAGTCAATCTTTTCCATACCCATGGCCACGACACCTGCAGCTGAACCAATAATCAACATACTACCACCTGTTCCTGCAGAGTAAGCGATAAAATGCCACAAGGGATTATCAAGCGGTTCAGAGAACATTCCCAAACTAGCCGCTACCAGCGGTACATTGTCAATTACAGCAGAACCTACGCCCAAAAGAATAACGACCAGGTCTGAAATCTGGGTTCCAGCAATTTCTGTACCCAATAGAGGCGTCCCTTGCTTCAGCCCTTCTGCAAAATTGAACAAAAGCCCTAAAGATTCCAACGCAGCTACGGCCATCAAAATTCCCAAGAAAAATAGGATACTGGGGAGTTCAATCTTGGTCAAAGCACTATGCACGGGACTGTGGTGCGCATGAGCATCACTGTCTGGGTCTACCGACGAAATGGCAATTTTCTTATTACTGTAAATCTCTGCAAAAGTTGCTACAACAGCGAGGGATAGCATCATACCTACATAAGGAGGCAAATGGGTAACCGTTTTAAAAATCGGAACAAAAACGATAGCACTCAAACCTAAATACAACATGGTAGGTCCGTACTTTGATTTTGGAGGAGCTGCATCTTCTGCTTCAATACTTCCTTTAAAAGGACTCAAGAAAGAGGCGATAAACGTGGGCACCAACATACAAACCAAGGAAGGCAACAATAGATAGCTAATCAGTTTCCCGGTAGAGACTTTGTTGCCAATCCATAACATTGTTGTGGTCACATCACCAATCGGAGACCAAGCCCCACCAGCATTGGCAGCAATCACGATCAGTCCAGCATACCAAAGTCTTGATGTTCGGTCATAAACGATTTTTTGCAATATGGAAATCAAAACAATCGTAGCCGTTAGGTTATCAATGATTGCCGATAAAATGAAGGCCAAAAACGCAAAAATCCACAAGATTTTTTTCTTGCTACGAGTCTTTATAAACGTTTTGATGGTGGCGAAGCCGTCAAAATAATCAATGATTTCAACGATGGTCATCGCGCCCAGCAGGAATACAAGAATCTCAGAGGTTTTTCCTAAATGGTGCAGCAGGGTCTCTTCCAACAAGTGCATCTTCTCCTCGTGTTCCAACATCCCAAAGTTGTCCATCAAGGCATGCTTGGCTGAGTCGAACCAGGTTGAAAATCCATCAATACCAAAAGCCATCATCGCCCACAAAATAGCCATCATGGCGAGTGCGGGAATCAGCTTATCGATTTTAAGGGTATGTTCTAGGGTTATGGCCAAATAGCCGAGCACGAAGATGACAATCAACAGGGTTTCCATAGAGTTCGTTGGTTTATTTAGTTGTAATGTGAAAGGACCAGCCTTTCGGTTTAAAGATATTCAAAAAGCATTTTCCCTCATAATCCTTATTCAAAAAAACCAAAAATGACTTTTTTGAAACCTCTACTTTATCAAATTGCCCTTTTATCAATAAAACCTCGTTTTCACTAAAAATTATCTCGCTAGAACTTATCTTTGCAAAGCATTTTTAAATTATTCACAATACTATGGATTTTTCATTGTCAGAAGAGCATTTGATGATTCAGCAAGCCGCAAAGGATTTTGCAGAGACCGAGTTGCTTCCAGAGGTAATCGAACGTGATGACGCGCAGCGTTTTCCTGCCGAAGAAGTCAAAAAAATGGGAGCGCTGGGATTTATGGGAATGATGGTAGACCCCAAATATGGGGGCAGCGGCATGGATACCCTATCCTATGTATTGGTGATGGAAGAATTATCAAAAATAGATGCTTCAGCTTCCGTAATTGTTTCGGTAAACAATTCATTGGTTTGCTGGGGGCTGGAAACCTACGGTACGGAAGCACAAAAACAAAAATACCTGCCTGGATTGACCTCTGGGGAAATTATTGGGGCCTTTTGTTTGTCCGAGCCTGAAGCGGGTAGTGATGCAACCTCCCAAAAAACCACGGCCTTTGACAAAGGTGACCACTACATCCTAAACGGTACAAAAAACTGGATTACCAATGGAAGCTCAGCCTCTGTCTATCTAGTTATCGCACAAACCGACATTGAAAAAGGCCATAAGGGCATTAATGCTTTTATTGTTGAAAAGGGCATGCCAGGTTTTGAAATAGGACCCAAAGAGAATAAATTGGGAATTCGAGGTAGTGATACCCACTCCCTTATTTTCAATGATGTAAAAGTTCCGAAAGAAAACCGACTGGGTGAAGATGGCTTTGGTTTCAAGTTCGCCATGAAAACTTTGGCTGGAGGAAGAATTGGCATTGCCGCACAGGCCCTTGGAATTGCGGCTGGAGCCTATGAGTTTGCCAAAAAGTATTCCAAGGAACGAAAAGCATTCGGTACCGAAATCTCCAACCATCAAGCCATCGCATTTAAGTTGGCGGATATGCATACGAAAATCGAGGCAGCGCGTTATCTGGTCTACAAAGCCGCATGGGACAAGGACAATGGATTAAACTACGACCTATCTGGTGCCATGGCGAAATTATACGCTTCCGAAGTGGCCATGGAAACTGCGGTAGAGGCCGTCCAAGTGCATGGTGGGAATGGTTTCGTGAAAGACTACCACGTAGAACGTTTAATGCGTGACGCGAAAATTACCCAGATTTATGAAGGTACTTCAGAAATCCAAAAAATAGTGATTTCGCGTAGTGTGCTTAAAGGATAATAAATCCATATCTATTTCACCCCTTCGATTTTAGGGGGTAGACGTCTTTTAACCTTTACATTTAAAAAAACCTCCCCTAAAACCATACGGGAGAAGGCTAAACAATATATTACTTCAAAGAAAAAACCCCATTCACTAGTAGGTAGAATACCGAAAACCTTCTGATTTTTACATAATCTTAATTTAACATTACATTTTTTTGGATTTTGAAGGTTTTTCATACCCTTAATTCAAATGCTGATGATTTTCTACAGTTTATTTTCAATTGTTGAGATAATCTCAGTTCAAATGATATTTTTGGACAAATATCATAATTATGGGTTTGGAGCGTCAGGGGTTGTATTTACCCGAATTTGAGCATGATAATTGCGGAGCAGGTTTTATTTGTAGCCTAAAGGGAAGAAGGTCAAATGATATTATTCACAAGGCCCTTGAGATTCTCGATAAGTTGGAACATCGAGGTGCGGTAAGTGCAGACGGTAAGACAGGCGATGGTGCGGGAATTCTTATTGACATTCCACATGATTTCTTTGTGGATGTTTGCGATTTCACCCTTCCGGAATCAGGAAACTATGCCGTAGGAAACGTTTTTCTTCCCCAAAAAGAGAATCAGAAAGCGTTCTGTATTGATACCTTTCAAAAAAATATAGAAGCACAAGGCTTGGAACTTTTGGGCTGGCGTGATGTTCCCGTAAATCGTTCGGTCCCTGGAAGAATTGCCAAAGAAACCGAACCTTTTGTCAAACAAGTCTTTATTGGTAAAGGCAATGCCCTAGATGATTTTCAGTTCAATCTGAAACTTTTTATCGCTCGCAAAATAACAGAGCACACTATTATAGAAAGTAAACTTTCCCAACTACGTTTCTTCTATTTGCCAAGCCTTTCCACCAAAATCATCATTTTCAAAGGACTCCTTGTTCCTGAGGATATCAGCAAATACTACGAAGACCTTTTAGACCCTCGTGTGGTCACACGTTTGGCCCTGGTGCATCAGCGTTTTTCTACCAATACGTTTCCCACTTGGGATTTGGCACAGCCCTTTCGCTATATGTGCCACAACGGTGAAATCAACACCTTGCGAGGTAACGTTTCCAGAATGCGTTCTCGAGAAGAGCTGATGGAAAGTGATTGGTTTGGAGAAGATATTAAAAAAGTATTGCCCATTGTGTTGCCTGGAAAGTCCGATTCTGCTAGTATGGACATGGTAGTGGAATTGCTCTTGATGACAGGCCGTTCACTACCCGAGGTGATGATGATGTTAGTTCCCGAAGCCTGGGAAAAGAATACGGAGATGTCTGATTCCAAACGGGCATTTTACGAATACAATTCCTGTTTAATGGAGCCTTGGGATGGCCCTGCCTCTATACCTTTTACAGATGGCAATTACATCGGTGCCGTTTTGGATAGAAACGGACTTCGCCCCTCGCGCTATTCCGTCACCAAAAAAGGCTACGTCATCATGTCATCTGAAACCGGTGTGGTCGACCTACAACCTGAGGATATCGAGTTCCACGGGCGTTTGGAGCCTGGAAAGATGTTTTTGGTGAACATGGAGGAAGGCCGAATCGTAAATGATGAGGAAATCAAAGAGTTCATCGCAAAACAGCATCCATATCGGAAGTGGTTGGACAAAAACTTGGTGCATCTTCGTGATATTCCCTATAACGATTGCCCTGTTTTCTATGGCGAATTCCCTTTGGAAACGCGAACAGCAGCCTTTGGATACACTTCCGAAGATATCAACACCATCATCACCCCAATGGCCAAAAATGCCAAAGAGCCTATTGGTTCCATGGGGTCGGACACACCTATTGCGGTCCTTTCGGAAAGGCCCCAATTGGTATACAATTACTTCAAACAGCTTTTCGCACAAGTGACCAATCCGCCATTGGATGGTATTCGAGAGGAGTTGATTACAGATATCAGTTTGACCTTGGGAAGCGACCATAACATTTTCGATTTCTCGGAAAAGCACTGTCGCAAACTCAAAATCCAAAATCCGGTAATTTCCAAGGAGGATTTGGACAAAATCAAAAACTACGACAGAAGCCCTGACTACAAGGTGGTATCCATTTCTATCCTGTACCAAGTGGCCAAAGGCCATAATGGTTTGGAAGAGGCCCTGGACGGCATACTGTCCCAGGCATCCAAAGCCATTGATGAAGGGGCGAATATCATTATCCTTTCCGATAGGATGGTCAGTTCCGAAATGGCGCCGATACCCGCCCTTTTAGCCTGTTCCTACGTCAACAGTGGTTTGCGCCGATTGGGCAAACGTTCCAAACTGAGTATCATCATCGAGTCGGCGGAACCCAGAGAAGTGCATCATTTTGCTTTGCTTTTCGGATTTGGAGCGAGTGCCATTAATCCCTATTTGGTAAATGAAATCATTGGGCAACAAATCAAGGAAAAGAACCTACCAGAATACACCTTCGAGGAAGCCATCAAAAATTACAACAAAGCAGTAGGCAAAGGGATTCTGAAAGTGATGAACAAAATTGGAATTTCCACTTTGAATTCCTACAGAGGTTCCCAACTGTTCGAATGTATTGGAATCAACACCAAGGTGGTAGAACGCTACTTCCCCAATACGCCAACTAGAATAGAGGGCATTGGGTTGTACGAAATCGAAAAAGAAATTTCAAAACGGCATGCGAAGGCCTTCCAGAAACAAGATTTGGCCGCCAATCTTGATTTGGAAATTGGTGGGGAATACCGCTGGAGACGTGACGGTGAAAAACACATGTTCAATCCGTTGAGCATTGCCAAGCTACAGAAAGCTGTTCGTCAAAATGAACCGGACACCTATCAAGAATATTCCAAATTGGTCAATGAGCAGTCTAAAAACCTAATGACCATTCGAGGATTGTTCGAGTTTTCGAATTTTGACCCGATTCCTATCGAGGAGGTCGAACCTTGGACTGAAATCGTCAAGCGTTTCAAGACTGGGGCTATGTCTTACGGAAGCATCAGTAAGGAGGCGCACGAAAACTTGGCCATTGCGATGAACCGTATCGGTGGTAAAAGCAACTCTGGTGAAGGTGGGGAAGATTCAGCCCGTTTTTACAAAAACCAGTCGGGCGACTGGAAAAACAGTGCCATTAAGCAGGTGGCTTCCGGAAGATTTGGCGTCACCTCCAATTATTTGACTAACGCCAAGGAAATCCAAATTAAAATGGCACAGGGTGCAAAACCGGGAGAGGGAGGACAACTTCCTGGACCCAAAGTGAACCCAGCCATTGCCAAGACCAGAAATTCTACGCCTTGGGTGGGATTGATTTCACCTCCACCCCATCACGATATATATTCCATTGAAGATTTATCGCAGTTGATTTATGATTTGAAATCCGCGAACCGCGAAGCAAGAATCAACGTGAAACTGGTTTCCGAAGTAGGCGTTGGAACCGTAGCAGCGGGAGTATCCAAAGCTAAGGCTGATGTTATTCTCATTTCAGGATTTGATGGAGGCACCGGGGCTTCTCCCCTAACCTCACTTAAACATGCCGGTTTGCCATGGGAATTGGGTATTGCTGAAGCACAGCAAACCTTGGTGCTGAACGATTTGAGAAATCGTGTTGTGTTGGAATGCGATGGACAACTAAAAACGGGAAGGGATGTTGCCGTGGCTTGTTTACTTGGCGCTGAGGAATTTGGTTTTGCAACAGCTCCTTTGGTCGCTTCAGGTTGCATCATGATGCGCGTTTGCCACTTGAATACATGTCCTGTGGGCATCGCAACGCAAAATCCTGAACTACGAAAAAGGTTTAAAGGCAAACCCGAGCACGTTGTTAACTATATGTATTTCGTAGCGCAAGAGCTTCGTGAAATCATGGCACAATTAGGCTTTAGAACCGTAAATGAAATGGTAGGTCAAGTGCACAAGTTGGACCGCAAAAAAGCCATTGACCATTACAAAGCATCCGGAATTGATTTGAGTCCCATACTGTATCAAGTTGATGTTCCTGAGGATACCGCCCTATACAATACTGAGCAGCAAACGCATGCTGTTTCGAATTCCATGGAATTTGAAATCATTGCCAAAGCGCATCCAGCCCTGTTCCGAAAGGAGAAAATCGCATTGGATTTTCCCATCCATAATACGGACCGCGCTGTTGGGGCCATTATCAGTAATGAGATTTCTAAAATCTATGGGGAAGAAGGTTTGCCAGAAAACACTTTGAAATTGAATTTTACGGGTTCAGCCGGACAGAGCTTTGGTGCTTTCGCAACACGTGGATTGACCATGGTAGTCAACGGAAATACAAACGATTATCTTGGAAAAGGCTTATCCGGAGCAAAACTAGTGATTAAAGTCCCTTATAATTCCACACTCCAACCCGAGAAAAACATCATCACTGGAAATGTTACCTTATATGGAGCCACAGCGGGTGAAGCCTATATCAACGGAAAAGCTGGGGAACGTTTTTGCGTACGAAACTCTGGTGCTAAGGCAGTTGTGGAAGGTATCGGAGACCACGGTTGTGAATACATGACCGGAGGAATTGCCGTGATTTTGGGTAGTGTAGGTCGAAACTTCGGTGCCGGGATGAGCGGCGGTATCGCGTACGTCTACGATGTGGATAAAACCTTTAAAAGTCGATGCAACGGAGAAGCGTTGAACCTTTTAGCTGTGGAAGATTCCGAGGACATTGCTACGTTGAGAGAGCTTATTGAGAATCACTATAACGCTACCCTAAGCCCTATAGCACAGTATATACTGGAAAAC
>JBCBCH010000044.1:0-11282 GCA_038530835.1 Bacteroidota bacterium
TAGAAAAAGCAAAAGAATCAGTTTTGCTATGGTAACAGCGTCAAAGGTCATATTACTGGGCTTTACTGTGTAACAATCGGGTTAATTTAATCGAAAGGTCGGTAAATATCAATTTCGCATTCCCGTTCCGTTCAATATGGAATATGGCCTTCTCTAGTTCAGAAACGATATCCAAAATATTATTCTCATGAACGAAAGGCGCAAATTTCCTTAAGTCAAAATCAGCTTGGTGTACTTTGATATACACCAAATCTTCAGCACCGTAATTCAATAATAGGGCCTGTCGGAAAAGCGATAAGCAATAGTGCAAGAATTGTTTTTGAACTTCTCTCCCTGTTTTTGACAAATCTTCACCCCAAACCATCAAATCATGAATGGCAGATTTGTTTCCCTTAGCCCGAAAGGCACTCCTGACCCATTGCACGAACCAAGTTTCGAATACCAAATCTTCGGAGTCCTTGTTTACCAAATCGAGCGCCTTGTTGAAATTCCCATTGGCTTCTTGAGCAATGGCCGTAGCTTCAGCTATAGGAATGCCTTTTTCTTCCAAGGCCTTTATAATAGTAGGTTCGGGAAGTTTTGGAAAATGAAGGACCTGACACCGCGAGCGAATGGTGTTGATAATTTGCTCTTCATCTTCTGCCAAAAGCAAGAGCACCGTGTTTTGAGGCGGTTCTTCAACAAGTTTCAAAAGCTTGTTGCTGGCCGCTTGATTTATTTTTTCAGCCATCCAAATGATTAGGATTTTGTAACCGCCTTCATATGATTTTAAAGAAAGTTTCTTGACAATGTCTTGGGCCTCATCCACCCCTATTTGGCCTTGTTTCTTTTCTATGCCAATCCACCTATACCAATCGAATAAATTTCCATAAGACTGTTCCTTCAAAAACCCGCGCCATTCCTTCAAATAGAGGTCGCTTACCGCATGTGACTTCACCTTATCGGAATTGGCTACTGGAAAAACGAAATGCAAATCCGGATGCGAATATTGCTCGCACTTGGTATTGCAAGCCATGTTCCCACCATGATTTTCTCCCGCGGTATTCTGACATAACAAGTACTGCGCATAAGCTAAAGCCATGGGCAATACCCCCGAACCCTCAGGACCTACAAAAAGTTGTGCGTGGGGTACACGACCTCGGTCAGCAGTAGCCGTGAGGTGGTTTTTGATATGAGCGAGTCCTAGGATTTGCGAAAATTGCATAGGCCAAAGATATTCGGAACGAAACAAATGAAAACTATTTTTTGAATCCCTTTAAAATATAGGCAAGTCGAATAAAGATAAAAGCGGGAAATCTTTACATTTGGCGATGTCAAAACACCTGATTATGAAAACGCTTGAAGATATTGATTTTAATAACAAAAAGGCCTTGATACGAGTGGATTTCAATGTTCCACTTGATGCAGATTTCAATGTGACCGACACCAGTCGAATTGAAGCCGCAAAACCAACCATGTTAAAAGTGCTAGAAGATGGTGGAGCTGCTGTTTTAATGAGTCATTTGGGTCGCCCAAAAGGAAAGGTGAATCCAGACATGTCGTTGAGCCATATTGTGGATACCGTTTCCGAAATCATAGGCGTTCAAGTAAAATTTGCATCGGATTGCATTGGGGATGCCGTAAAAGATGCGGTTTCTGGATTACAAATGGGCGAGGTATTGCTTTTAGAGAACCTAAGATATCACGAAGAAGAAACCACAGGAGACGAGACCTTTGCCAAAGCCTTGTCTGAAAATGGGGAAATTTACGTAAATGATGCGTTCGGTACTGCTCATAGGGCACATGCTTCCACGACGGTAGTGGCACAATTCTTTCCGAATCAAAAGTGTTTTGGCTATTTGTTGGCCAAAGAAATTGAGTCCATTGCGAAAGTTATGGAGACCGGAGAAAAACCGGTCACGGCTATTCTTGGTGGTGCCAAGGTGTCTTCAAAAATCACCATTATTGAAAACATTTTGGATAAGGTAGACCACCTCATTGTTGGCGGCGGAATGACCTACACTTTTGTGAAAGCCAAAGGAGGCTCGGTCGGGGATTCCATTTGCGAAGACGATAAAATGGAGTTGGCCCTTAATATTTTAAAACAGGCCGAAGAAAAAGGCGTACAAGTACATATGCCCGTTGATGTACTTGCCGCAGATGACTTCAATAATGACGCCAACACCCAAATTGTGGCGGTAGACCAAATACCTGATGGTTGGCAGGGATTGGACGCAGGCCCTCAGACCTTGGAGATTTTTAAATCCGTAATATTACAATCCAAGACAATCCTTTGGAATGGACCCGTGGGAGTTTTCGAAATGGAAAATTTCGCAAAAGGAACCATTGCCTTGGGGCACTACATTGATGAAGCCACACAGAGCGGGGCATTCTCTTTGGTTGGAGGAGGAGACTCCGTTGCTGCGGTAAAGCAATTTGGATTTCAAGATAAAGTGAGCTACGTCTCTACCGGAGGCGGAGCAATGTTGGAAAGCTTGGAAGGAAAAACACTACCGGGAATTGCAGCAATATTGGACTAAAACCATCGTTTTTCTTTATACGACCAGGCCTATTTTAACGTAGGTTTAGGTCAGATGGCTTTAGAAAGTCGAAAAAAAACACCATTTTCGTCTGGTTCGAACCAAACCCTACCCAAATGAAGCTTGGATGTAAAACATTCATAACGTGCGTTTTTGCGCTGCTAGGTTTTGTATGTCTCGCGCAAGAAAGCGATTCTACCTTACAAGTTACACCAGAGAAACTTGACATCCCCGCGATTACAAAAGTCAAGGATTCGATGGTCGCCAAAGATGTTGAGGGACAAATTAACTTGCCCAAAGTGACCCTTGATGGTGAAATCGGGGCTCAAAATGAAGTGCGCGCTCCTAAAATAAATTTGGGAGACCTTAATGAAGCACGGCAATATGACAGTTTGTGGCTAAGGGAACTTTACAAAAACAAAGAAGCTTTTGTTGAAATGTATGCCGCTTTGCAGCAAGATGACGACGAGGAACTGGAGGTATTGACAGAACTACCTACGGACACACTAAAGGCCCGTTTGGCACGACTAAATGAAAAAACGCCTTTCAATATTGCGTACAACCCTTCTTTGGAAAATGTCATTAAATCTTTCCTTACCCGAAAAAAAGGATTGATGCAACGAATGATGACGAGCAGTCAGTTCTACTTTCCATTATTCGAGCAAGAATTGGATAATCAGGATATTCCTTTGGAAGTAAAGTATTTGGCGATTGTCGAATCCGCATTGAATCCAAGAGCGCGATCTCGGGTAGGAGCAAAAGGCCTATGGCAGTTTATGTTCAGCACTGGAAAAATGTACGGTCTTGATGTGAGCAGTTATGTTGATGAACGCAACGACCCTATTTTGGCAACCAAAGCCGCCGCAAAGTATCTGTCAAAGCTCTATGATATTTTTCAAGATTGGGATTTGGCCTTGGCCGCATACAATTCTGGCCCTGGAAACGTAAACAAAGCCATTCGTCGTTCTGGTGGGTACAAGAATTATTGGAATATTCGAAGAAATTTACCTCGCGAAACGGCGGGTTACGTCCCTGCTTTTTTGGCCACACTTTACATTTTCGAGTATGCGGAAGAGCATGGCTTTAAGGCCAAGGAGGTCGAACGCCCTTATTTTGATACGGATACCGTTCACGTAAAAAACACCATAACTTTTGACCAGATTTCACGGATGGTGAACATCTCCAGAGAAGAGTTGGAAATGCTGAACCCAGCCTACAAACTCAATGTTATTCCGAAAATCAAAGGCAAAAACTACGCGCTTAGATTGCCTACTTCAAAAATCGGCACTTTCGTCAACAATGAAGAAGCGATATATGCCTACGTGAAAAAGGAGATGGATTCGCTCGAAAAACCTCTTCCCCAATTGGTGGAAACCCAGAATCAGATTCGCTACAAAGTTAGAAGTGGTGATTATTTGGGGAAAATTGCGGAACGATATGGCGTTGGTGTAAGTCAAATCAAACGTTGGAATGGTTTGCGAAGTAACAACCTTCGCATCGGACAACGGTTAACCATTTACCCGCGTAAACCCTATTTTTCAAAGAAAAGTGTTGCCGCCAAATCCAAAACGGTACAACCCATAAACCCGAATAGCAAGGTCCATGTTGTTCAAAGTGGCGATTCCCTTTGGACCATCTCTAGAAAGTATCCTGGAATTTCTGTGGAAAATTTACGACAATGGAACGGTCTTAGTAGTAACAATCTTAAACCAGGCACAAAATTGAAATTGTGCGATTGTTCTTCGTAAATTTAACACTATATGAAAAGGTTTAGTTTTTATCTCATGGCCCTACTTCTAGTGGCCCTGTACTCCTGTAATGAATCCAAAACCAAAACGCGCTATCTACCGGAATCAACCGGGGGCATAAATTCCTTGATGGTCGTTATGGACACTGAGTTATGGAAAGGTGCAGTTGGGGACAAGATTCGAGAAATTTTTGCAGCCCAAGTGTTGGGCTTACCTCAACCAGAGCCCATTTTTAGTATTACGCAAATTCCGCCACAAGTTTTTAAAGGGGCCGTTACCCATTCGCGAAGCGTTTTGTTCGTGGAACAAGACACGCTTTCTTTGGCCCATGTGAAAACCGATGTATATGCCAAGCCCCAGAAGGTTGCGGTTGTGAAAGGGGAAACGTATAATGATTTTAGTGATAATCTCGACAAGATTGCCGCACAAGCCGTGGCTTCGTTCAAACAAGTTGAAATCAAAGAGGCCCAAAAACGATTTTTACGCTCTCTAAGCAAGGAAACCGCTTTCGTTGAGGAATTGGGCATTACACTTAAAGTTCCGTCCTTATATAAGGTTGGAAAGCAAGAAAAGAACTTTGTTTGGATGGACATTCAAATCCCTAAGGGAACGATGAATTTATTGGCCTATTCAATGCCAGAGGACACCTTTTCTTCGGATTCCACCTTTGTTCGTGATATTATTCGAATGAGAGACTCCATTGGTGAAAAATATATCCCTGGGCCTGACGTTCCGGGGAAGAAAACTTTTATGATTACCGAAAGGGCTTTTGCGCCTTACGTATTCCCAACGGAGATAGGCGGAAAAAAAGCTGCTGAAGCCAGAGGAGTCTGGGAAATTAGCGGATATCCCATGGCGGGTCCCTTTGTAACCTATATCATTAATGATAAAGAAAACAATCGGAAATTGGTTCTAGAGGGCTTCACCTTTGCCCCTTCTGCTTTAAAGAGGGACTATATGTTTGAACTAGAGGCAATACTTCGCACGGTCGAATTCGAAAAAAAATCCTAAAGGACTAGTTTGCAAATAGGCACAAAATAAAAAAGCCGCTCTAGAAGCGGCTTTTTTAGTCAGCATTAAATTGAGTTTTATCCGAAAGCAAATCCGGTTGAAATTCTGTATACGAATGCGTAAAGTACAACGAAGAACATAGCGAAACAAAACCAAGAGAATATCTTGAAATATTTCTGGATAATCATGTTTCCAAGGTTGCGAAATGCATCCATGTAAATTTCTCTAACAAGTAATAAATTTTTCATAAGTCAGCTTTTAAGATTTAAAGACATAGCAAATTTTGCCGTTTTTTGAGACATTCCAGAATCTAAATGATAAAGCGCCACAAAAGGGCGATGAAAAACGAAATAATCTTCAAGAAGCTTCAAAACACATAGTTTCATCGGTGAACGACACCCATCGCTCTTCCGTTGGTCGATGCGGTTTATCGACCAATTGATGTTTTGCGTATATCCAAACAAAAAAACCCGGCGCATCGCGCCGGGTTTTCCTATATATTGGATTTTGGTTTTACATTTTTACGATAATAAATTCAGACCTACGGTTCAGTTCGTGCTCTTCTTCAGAACATTCTACCCCATATACACATCCGTTTAGCAAGCTGTCCTCACCATAACCGATGGCACTTTCAATTCGACTGGCGTCGATACCTTGGGAAATAATGTAGTCCCTAGACGCTTTCGCCCTGCGGTCAGAAAGCTTTTTGTTGTAATGCATGTTACCTCTTGCATCGGTGTGTGATTCAATCTTGATAACCATGTCAGGATGTTCTCTAAGCGCATCCACGAGTTTATCCAACTCTAAGGCGGCGTCATCACGGATAAACGATTTGTCAAAGTCGAAATAGATGTTGTTCGGTTTCAGTTTGAGAACACCTTTTTCTTCAACAATCAAATCCTCCATTTTCTGCAACGCAATTTCAACGTCTGTGTTTTCACGTGCGATGATGGTTTGTTGGTTGTCCACATAGAAGTTGGTCTTGGTTTTTACAATATACTGTTGCCCTTCCTCCAACTTATCCAACACAAACCTACCTTCCTCATCGGTTTGTACTTTGGTTATGAGTTGCTCCTCAGTTTCGTTCCAGATTTCTACATCAACTCCTGATAGTACATCTTTAGAAATTTCATCCTTCACCGTACCGGTAATTTGGAACATGCTGGTCGCAACCGGAACGGCATCCCTAAATCCATAGATGTCATCATCTCCTTTTCCACCATCACGATTGGAAGCAAAATAGCCCAAACCGGTTTTTTCTTGGAAAACATAAGAGAAGTCATCTTTATTACTATTAATGGGCCTCCCTGCATTTTTGACTTTAGAGAATTGCTCGTCGCTGATTTGAGCATAGAAAATATCCAATCCGCCAAGGCCTAAATGCCCATCTGAAGAGAAGTAAACCCTATCTGCAGAAGCAAAAGGGAACATTTCACGCTCAACCGTATTTACTTCAGGCCCTAAGTTGACCGGAGAAGAATACCCTCCGTTCTCTAAAAGGTCTACATAGAAAATATCCGTCTTTCCGATACTTCCAGGCATGTCTGAAACAAAGTACAAACGTTTTCCATCAGGACTCAAAGCGGGATGCCCGGTGGAATAGTTGTCACTGTTAAAAGGAACTTCTTGCACTTCACTCCATTCGCCGTCCACTTTTTGGGAACGGTAAATTTTTAAGTGATTGACCCCCTTTTTATCTCGTTTTAGCTTTCGCTTATAGTTGTTTCTGGTAAAAAACATGGTCTCACCATCGGGCGAGAAAGTAGCACCAGCTTCATGGAATTTGGAATTTACCTCGTCCGATATACGAGCTGGATTTTTGAAATCCATAAGGATGGAATCAATTTCAGCCGTGTACAAATCCAGAAAAGGTTGGTTGTTTCTTCTGTCAATTTTGGATTTGTTGCTTTTGTTTTCCCTAGCGGAAGCAAATACGACACCCTTATCGCCATAAAAAGTAGGCCCGAAATCAGAATATTTCGAGTTTATGGGAAGATTGTAAACCTTCAAATTTCTTTTGGTATTCAAAATTTCGTCCAATCTACTTTCCAACACTTCAGGAGAAGTTTGAGCCTTTTCTGCAGTGCTTTCTGCATCCATGGTACGATTGTATAAGCGTGCAATTCTCTTGGATCTTGAGTACTTGCCCGTACCCTTTAAGGCGTTCATATACCGGAAAAGATTCTCAGAGTCCATTTGGTCGTCATAGCGATCATACAAAATGGAGTACCAATGGTGCGCCCTATCCATGTTAGTGGTATAGTAATGGGCATCTCCGGCACGTTCCAATAAGGTGAACGTATAGGTTTCCTTCCCTTTTGCCAAGGCCATTTCATAATATTCAGCAGCTTTGGCATACCACATCTTGTCAAAAAAGTAATCCGCTTTCTGGACAAGTTTGCTTTTGTTGACAGGATCTTTGCGCTTTGCTTTGGTTTCTTCTTCCACAGCTTTATCGTCTTCATCATAAAAGATTTCGATGCGTGAAATAGGTCTATCCGCATCGATAGTGACGTTTTGCTGAAAACGCTCATCTTCTTGACCAAAAGCCATATGAACAAAGGATATACCGAAAAGTATGTAAAAGAATAAATTGTGTTTTTTCATGGCCATGAGGTTAGAAGAATCTGGGTGATTTAAGTCGATTTAGTCGGTTTAGGATACGGTATCGCAAGAAAATCTCATGCGTTCCGCTATTGTAGTTGTTGAGTTCGTTTACGTTGAAATCATAGGCATAGCCTAAGTTGAACCTATCGCTAATCTGGAAGCTGAACAAACCACTAACGGATTCGTCCCATCTATAATTAACGCCTAAATTCAGTTTTTCGTACAGTAAGAAGTTGGATGAGATATCTACAGCAACCGGCGCACCAAAAACATGCTTTACAAAAAACGAAGGTTTAAACTTAAGGTCGGCATTGACATCAAAGACATAACCTCCAATGATAAAAACATGAATCTGCTCTGTAGCCTCTGCTTCTTGAATCTCATCATAATGCTGATTGGTCAAAAAGTTTGGTGTTGACACCCCGAAATAGGAATTGTCAGTGTAGAAGAATGCTCCAGCACCCACCGAAGGCAAAATCTTTCCTTCAATGTTCTGGTTGAAAACGGCCTCTTCATCACGGAATCTTCCTTTGGACCAATCCAAACTAAAGAATCGAATACCGGCTTTTAAACCAAGTGCCAGTCGATGTCCCCTATTGTTCAAAATAAGCTGATGAGCGTAATTTCCATCGATATAAGTTTCTTCGGATGGCCCCAAACCATCTTGTACTATGGAAAGCCCCAAACCATCAAATTTTCCTACGGGCGTATCAATACCAAAGGTCATGGTTCTTGGCGAACCGTCAATTCCGGCCCATTGATCTCTGTACAAAGAGGTAACTGTGGCAAACACCCGAGAACCAGTATAGGCGGGGTTTACCGTCATGGTGTTGTATTGGTAATGCGTTACTTGAGGATCCTGTTGTGCTTGGCTTGAAAGCGCCAAAAGCAACAAGAATAAAACAATTGGTATTTTATAGGTCAAGGTCATGATATTTCTTATCTGGTTATGTACAGCCATCCGGTCTTGGTTTTGGTTTGTCCATCGCCATATTGCAAAATGTAATAATACGTTCCGACCGGTAGCTTCTCGCTAGAACTAAAGTTCATCGAGTTTTGCGTGGTTCCGCTCCAGTCGTTGTTGTAATTTTTGGCTTCGTGGACTTTGGTTCCCCATCTGTTAAAAATCTGTAGCATGTTATTGGGGTACTGTTCAATACATTCAATAAAGAACACATCGTTCAGACCATCTTCGTTTGGTGTAATTTCATTGTAAACCGTCAAACATTCAGATTGCGTGATTTCCAGAGTAGCTTCATCACGGTCGTTGGCCATATTCGGGTCAATTTGGTCAACGTAGATGAGTTCGGCAACGTTAACGTAATCATCTGTTTCCGTTACGTTCACTGCAATTTCCAATGTAGTTGATGCTCCTGGAGCTATACTTGGAATATCCCAAGTACTGGTCACTACATCATAAATGCCTGATTGTGCTGTAGCAGAAACGTACTCATATCCGGATGGCAACTCATCTTCAATACCAATATTGGTAGCTTCATAGGAGCTGTTATTGGTCACTTGTATGGTAAAGATTACCGTATCGCCAAAGAACGATTCGGTTTTATCTACGGTCTTGATAACTTCCAAATCCACAGTTGGCGTATCAATGGAGAAGCTAACTTCATCATCTTCACTTTGGTCACCATCGTCATTTCCAGGGGTTGAATCTGGGTCAAACATATCTGAGGTTGTGACTTCAGCTACATTGCGATATTCATCCACAGAATTGGTTGGAGCGTTAACGGTAACTTCATAGCTCAACACTTGTGTTCCGACAGGTACGGTACCGAATGACCAAGTAATGGTGTTGCCTGTTACCACACCACCGTTGTTAACGGTTACAAGTGTATAGCCTACTGGAAGCGTGTCTACTATGGTCACATTAGTAGCCAATCCAGGCCCGCTGTTTTCCAGAGTAAGTTCGAAAACAACCGTGTCTCCGGCATTAGGCATAGTAAGTGAGGCGCCACTCAATGTTTTGGTTAGACTTAAATCCGCAGGGATTAAAGTAATCGATGTCCTATCTTCATCATCTTCGCTTTGGTCACCATCATCATTATTTGGTGTGGAATCTGAATCAAACTGGTCAGCCTGCATGATTTGCGCTGTGGTTACATATTCATCTGTCAAGTTTGCTGGAATGTTTACAGAAACATCAAAGGTCAAGACAGTGGTGGTTCCACTTGGGATGGCCAATCCTGACCAAACAATGGTACTTCCACTTTGTACCCCTCCGTTGTTCACGGTGCTGACCGTGAATCCTGAAGGAATATTACTTTCAACGGTTACTCCTGAAGCGTCATTTGGACCATTGTTGGTAATGGATAGGGTCAATGTCAAGATATCACCAGGATTTGCGTCGGTATCCGAAATGGAATAGGTAAGTTCCAAATCAGCTACCTGCGGTATGGTCAACGCACTGTCTTCATCATCCTCGCTTTGATCTCCATCATCGTTGTTAGGAGTTGAATTGGGGTCGTAGTTTGCAGCGCTAGTCACTTGCGCAATATTTTCATATTCTCCTGCAACATTAGTAGGGGCATTTACTGAGGCAACGAGGTTTATGCTTACTGAAGTTCCTAAAGGAATGACAGGAAGTGTCCAGTCTCCCGAGGTACTATTGTAAGTTCCATTGGTTGCGGAACCCGTATCTGAAACAAAAGTGTATCCTGATGGTAGCATATCATTTACGATAGTTCCAGCTGGGGCATCAATAGGTCCGGCATTATCTACCGTAAGAATAAAAGTCACAGTATCACCCACATTAGGATTTGCATTGCTTACCGTTTTGCTCAAGCTTAAGTCTGAAGTTGGCGCAACAGTAATCGTTACACTATCGGTATTCTGACAACCATTGAGGTCAGTTCCAATAACGGTGTATGTGGTGTCTGTCAATGGGAACACGGTATCCCCATCCGTCACTCCATTATCCCAAACATAACTATCTGCTCCAGACCCCGTAAGCGTAACGGGCTCTCCTGCATTGATGGCGAGGGTTGTGGCGTTGGCTATAACACTAGGCAACGCATTGATGGTCACGTCTATCTGTGCGCGTGGCCCTTCGCAGCCGTTACCATTGGTCTGGCTTACATAATAGGATGTCGTTCCGGCGGCAGCGGTGGACGGTGTTGGTGCGGTCGCACTTCCCGTTCCCCCAGTGGCCACGGTGTACCACAACAGGTTAGTACCGGTGGCGGCCAAGGCCGAAGCGGTGTCCCCTTCACAGTATACCACTGGCGATGTGACACCGGGGGCAGCTGGCAATGGGTTCTGAGTTATGGTAATGGCGGTACGGGTACTACTGGTACATCCGTTTACGGTATTCCTTGTTTCGGCATAGAAGGTATTGGCCCCCGATGAGAGGCTTGCCTCTGCCGGGTTGTAGGTAACCGAGGCG
>JBCBCH010000045.1:0-11179 GCA_038530835.1 Bacteroidota bacterium
TTTCGGTGTTTGCCCTGCTGATCATAAGTATGACAAACGCCATCACCCTGTAAGGTAACTTGATAGACAAACGCATCCTGATCACAGTCAACCAGAATCTTATCTACGCTTAAAAGGTCCCCTGAGGTTTCTCCTTTTGTCCAAAGCTTGTTTCGGGAAGTGCTCCAAAAAGTAGCTAGACCTGTTTTTATGGTTTTTTCCAAAGCTGCAGCATTAACGGAGGCCAACATTAGTATTTGTCCCGTACTGGTCTCTTGCACCGCTACTGGGAGCAAACCCCCTCGTTTTTCAAACTGGGGCGTAAACTCAGTTCCTTCTTCCAGTGCTATCCACTTATCGCTATCTGTTATTTCCATTTTAATTCTTTTTAAAAAAAATCGGTCTTGTAGGTTTTACGCTTTTGGTTTGAAATCTTGAAACAATTTGCTAGGTTGGATATCTTTATTGTTCTGGTATTTTCCTTGGTTATAGGTAGTATATTCACCATCGATATGGTGATAATATATCTGACAGATTTCTATATTCGGATAAATGACCAAGGGCTGTACTACAAAAATCTCCAAAGTCCAATAACCGTTGAACCCAACATCTCCAAAACCGGCAGTTACATGCACAAACATCCCTAATCGGCCTATGCTGCTCCGACCTTCCAGCATGGGGACCAAGGTATCCGTGCGTGAATGCTCTACCGTTCTTCCCAAATACAATTTTCCCGGTTCCAGTTGTAGGCCTTCGGATGGAATGGTGAGTTTTGAAGCAGTGTTTTCAACTTTCATATCCAACACTGCATTATCATAAACCATTAATTCATCATGCAAGCGAAGGTTATAGCTGTTCGGGTTGAGCTGATTGGAATCATATGGATTTATGGCTATATCCTTACCCATTCGCGCCGCGATTTCCAAACCACTTAGTATCATAGTTTTGTTTGTTCTATTTCATCCTATTGAGGTGAAGTGTGCGCCACTCTATTATTTGATTGTATTTATTTTTTCCGCGAGGTCCTTTATTTCCTCCAATAAGTGCTGTTGAACTTCCAAGTGCTGCTTAGGGGTTAGTTCTTGCCCAGAATCTGAATGATTGTGTTCATGGTCATGATCATGGTCGTGACCAGAATGATCATGGTGGGAATGGTCGTGCTCTTCTTCAAACCCAGGGACTTCAATGAGCTGCTCATCCCATTCTTGTAGCGCACTACTAATGGAATTTAATTCATTAGAGTAGGTGGCCACGAATACCGAATCAGTAATGGCCTCAAGTTTTGCAATCTGGTCCTTTGTGGTTTGCCTAATTTGAACAGCCTCTTCATGGAGCTTAAAAGCTTGAATAAGATTTTCATCCTTCTTTTTCTCACCACAAGCGGATAATAAACTTATCATACCGGCGGAAAGTGTTAGGAAATAAAGTGTTTTTTTAATGCGATGTACAAGTATCATTGGCTATTGATTTGATTTAACTCTTAAGGAGAACTAAGGCGTTCACCAAAGCTAGAGCCTAGCAAATATAATAGGTAATACCGTAAATGCGACACTGTTGCATTTAATAATTGACGGATATATTTGATCTCTTTTTTAAATATTAGAGTATCGGTTTTAGGAGTTTTTGCTAAAACCCTTTGGTAATAGCAGTCATCGCCACTAAATATGTAAAGTTTCTTTCCCATGGGCAGATAAACCCGCATGTTGTTGCTAGTAATGATTTTTAATCCAACCTTCACCTGAAAAACAGGTAAAACCTAACTTTTTTTGTTTGAGGGTAGAAAAAGTTATATCATCAAATCACTGCACATTCTTCTTCTTTCCTAGTAATTATGAGGCTTGGGAAACCTTTGTCAAGGCAAAGTCTTTGGAACCGCCTATCCATAAAATCAATTTAATCCATCAAAACGGGAACTGTAGATACAGTTTCCGTTTTCTTATGCTTTCGATGGAAAAATTTAATAAACCAACAATGTTAAAATGTTGACAACCAATTGATTTTATCCTACTTGTTCAAATACTTTACCCTGATAAAAAACGTTACATTTTATGAGCGCTTAAGCTTAGAGTCATCTATTTTTTAAGCTTCTACGTAGATACTATAAAATTGATAGTCATGAGTTCACTAGCCCCGAATCAGTTTATCACTCTATTTCGCAGTTCCCTTAATGGAATAAATTTATTCGTAAGACTTGTCCTATTTGGTCTTTTCTATATTCTAATGAGCTGCAATAGTTCAAAGGATTCAGAAGCGCCCGCCGACGATATCGATTCAAGTGAGGAAACCTTGGATTTGACCGGAGTCGCGCTCACGTATCGAAATCATTGTGGGGGCTGCCATGGACAAAACATGAGTTCTTTTGTAGAACGCGAATGGACCTATGGCAATTCTTCCGATGAAGTTATCCAATCCATTGCCAACGGATATCCAAATACTGGGATGCCAGCCTATGGTGCTACTTTTAGCGAAGAAGAGATTGCAGAGCTTACCAATTACATTCTCACGGAAATTGATGGAAAAACATTGGCCATGCTGGAAGAGGAAAACCCTGATTTATCCGGGTTGATTTCTTCAGATGACCTAACATTCCGATTGGAGACACTAACGGACGAGATTCCAGGAGTACCTTGGGGGTTAGAACAATTGCCTAATGGTGAAATTTTGGTTACAGAGCGCGGAGGAAGGTTGTTTTTGGTGCGGAACAGTGGGCAATTGGTAGAAGTGGGCAATCTTCCAGATATCGTTTCCGAAGAACAGGGCGGTTTATTGGATGTTACCATCCATCCTAATTTCGAAAACAATTCCTTGGTATACCTTTCCTATTCCAGGGCCAATCCGGATAATGCATCCCAACTGACCACTGCAGTGGCAAGGGGCGTGCTCAATGGAAATAGTTTGAACCAGGTAGAAACTATTTTTACAGCACTTCCATATTTGAACAGTGGTTTGCACTATGGCTCCAGATTGGTTTTTGATACCTACGGATACTTGTACGTTTCCGTAGGCGACCGCGGACGAAGAGACGATTACCCACAGGAATTGGACAATTCCCTTGGAAAAATCCACCGGATACATGATGACGGACGCATTCCAACGGACAACCCTTTTTACAATACCCAAGGCGCAGTCAATTCCATTTTTACGTACGGAACCCGAAACCCTCAAGGCATGACGCTACATCCTGAAACCGGAGTGGTTTGGGAAGGCGAACATGGACCCCAAGGCGGTGATGAAATCAATATTTTGGAAGCAGGAAACAACAACGGTTGGCCTGTAATATCCTACGGTATCAATTACGATGGCAGCAGTTTTACGGATTTGACCGCCTTGGACGGTATGGAACAGCCGGTTTACCAGTGGACCCCATCCATTGCTCCCTGCGGTATGACTTTTGTCTCAGGAGATTTCTATGGGAATTGGAAAAATGACCTATTCGTCAGTTCGCTCAAATTCGAACACCTCCACAGATTAAGAATGAGCGGCAATACCGTTGTGGGCCACGAAGTTTTGTTAGACGGAATTGGTCGTGTGCGTGACGCGCAAATGGGTAGAGATGGATATTTGTACATAGTGGTCGAGGGACCGGGCAGGCTTATCCGAATTGTGCCCGAACAATAATGCTCTTATTCCTTTTTAATTCTGAGTTGTTTTACAATTGAGATTAGAAACCAATTCATTTTATCCTATCCTAAATTCATGAACGTAGCCAACCAAAAAGTTGAACAATATGTTCTAGCGTTATGTACTGCGTTATTTCTGCTCCTTACGTTTATGGTTGGCCCAACGAACATTTTTGGCCTAGAACAATGGCTTCAAAACAAAACAGGCTATTATTTTGCAATGCCGGTTTACGTTCTCGAATATGGTTTAATATCCTTTATTCCCTTCCTTGGGTTATTGTTATCCCCTCGAAAGAAGGCGTACAGAATAAATAGAGTAGGCCTGAACATATTGAAGCTATCCGTATCTGTTATTTTCACATTCGCAATAGGGCTCTTCGCACTTACTATTTTTTCAAAACCACCAAGTCCATTGATTCCTAAAACTTTAATAGCTGAACCAATTTCCGTGTATTCAGTACTTCTTATCGGAATGGGAATAAGCTTTCCTTTTTTATTGCACAAGAGAACTGGAAAAAGTTAAAGCTCTTCTTTTGGAATATGGAATTATTGTTACGATTTGGAACGGGATTGTTAGCACTCAATCAGCGCAAAAAAGATATTTATCCCCTGGAATTCAATATCTTGTAGAGACCTAGACCAATTATCGCCATGCGGCTATTTTTCCTTTTGGTTTGCTGTATATCGCTTAACTGTTTAACAGGGCAACAGTCCGGAACGAAAGTTGACTTCGTTCCAAAGGGAATACCCTATTTCCAAAATTTCACGGTTTCTGATTACGATGCGCATGTTCAGAATTGGGCTGCTGCACAACTTGATAATGGCATGATGTACTTTGCCAATACTAAAGGAATACTCGAGTTTGACGGCGCAAAATGGCGGAAATTATCCCTGTCAAACAATGCCCCTGCGCTCGGCCTTGACGCCAGTGATTCTGGTACCGTTTACATAGGTGGTATCAATGAGATAGGATATTTGGAAGAAGGCAATAGCGGTCGTTTGGAATATATATCCCTTAGGCCAAAATTAGAGGATGAAACATTGAAATTTGGTGCTGTGCGAAAAGTATTTGCCAAACAGGATGGAGTGTATTTCCTAGCGCAGGGTTATCTGCTACACTTAGACGCCCAAGGCACCTTAAAGACCTTTGATGTGGAAAACAACTACCAAAACACGTTCGGCTTTTCCCTCGGGGATGAACTCTATTTACATTCTGGACGTAATGGCTTAGAAAAAATACAAGGGGGAATACGGACTTCAATACTAACGACTGATGAATTGGAAGGTAAAAAGATTCACGGTATCAATGAGTTTGGAGATGGTTTATTGCTTTCAACATATGAAAAAGGTCTCTTTCTTTTAAAGGATAAGGAACTGATTCCTTTCGCTCAACAGTACTTGGACTTTTTTAAAGACGCCAAGATTTACTGTACCGAAAAACTATCTACTGGTGAGATTGCCCTTGGAACAAGAAGAAAAGGAGTTATTCTCATCAACCAAAAGGGTAAAATCAGTGGTGTTTTTAATGAGTCCACTGGCATTTTAAACGGAAACGTCACTTTTATATTCGAAGATCGCCAAAACGGTGTATGGCTCTGTATGGGCAATGGAATTTCCAGGGTTGAATACCCTTCTCCCTTTTCCATTTACGATGAACTTTCACAATTAAAAGGACCTATAAATGATTGCGTGTATTTTGAAGGTAAGTTTTATGCGCTGACAAATACAGGAGGGGTTGTAATGGACGTAACCTCAAGAAAACCATGGGAAGTCAACACTTTTGAACCCATTACCGGTATGGATATGCAAAGTTGGCGTTTGTTGCCCTTGGATGGCGAGTTGTTGGCCTCTACGGCGAAAGGTATCTTTTCTATTAATGAACGTAAAGCCAAGAAGGTTTCGACGCTAGGTGGCAAACACCTTGCTCGTTCCCCAATAGACCCTAAAAGAGTTTGGGTAGGAACGGGAAATAGTATTTTTTCCATTTACAATCAAAATGGGCAATGGATGACGGAAGAAAAACTATCATCCTATGAAGATTATACCTATGTTTTTGAAGCCACGAAAAAGGGAAACCTTTGGGTGGGCAGCTTGTTCAACGGAATCTATAAAATCGACTTTCCGAAAGATAGCAATGGTAAAATCCTAAGAAACCATCCATTGGTTAAACATTACGATACCTTGGCAGGCTTACCCAATATGAAAAGCAACAGGGTTTTTAGGGTTGGGGATAAAATCGTATTCACCACTAAAAATGGACTCTATCATTTTGACAAAGAAACCGAACGGTTTAAACCAAATTTTTGGCTAGGGGAGAAGTATGCCGATTCCAGCAGATGGTTTTCATGGATTTATAAGGACTACAATAAAAATATCTGGATGCATTCCGGGAGTTCAGGGACCGATGAATTTGCAAAAGGCAAGTTGGATGAGGACGGGACATTCACATATTTAAGTCTACCCTTTAACCGATTCGCCTCATCAATCACAGTGTATAATGTATATTTTGGTCCATTGGCACAAACCTTTTTCTACGGCCCGCAAGGCATTGTTCAATACGATGGTACTTTGGGCAAGAACTACACTCCGAAAATCAAGGCCCTCTTACGGAAAGTTACTTTAAATGATTCTGTAATACACTGGGGACCAACCCCAAAACAAACACCAGAACTTTCCTATGGAAAAAATCGGCTAAACTTTGAATATGCCCTTCCAAGCTATGATGACATTTCAATGAACGAATATCAATATAGGTTAGATGGATATGATGAATCATGGTCTGATTGGACCCAAGAAGCGGGCAAGGAGTATACCAATTTATCAGAGGGGTCTTATCATTTCATGGTTAGGGCCAAGAATGTATATGGCCAAATCAGTGAGCAAGGAGGTTACCAATTTAATGTACTACCCCCATGGTATCGAACCTTGTGGGCCTATCTCGGCTATCTGCTTGGAAGTATTTTGGTTTTTATCCTTTTGCTGAAATGGCGTTCACATCAACTAACGGCAAAAAATCAAGCACTCGAAAAATTGATTGCATCCAAAACGGCAGAGGTGCGCGCACAAGCCAATCAACTCAAAGAACAAACCATGAAATTGAAGGAACTAGACCAAGCCAAGTCTCAGTTCTTTGCCAATATTTCGCACGAGTTTCGAACACCTTTGACCCTCATTCAAGGCCCCATTGCAAATTTGGAAAGGAATCCGGATAAAGGACTGGATCGCGAGGAGGTTACCATGATTCGTCGCAATACAAGCAAGGTTTTAGGACTGGTCAATCAATTATTGGACCTCTCAAGAATTGACCAAGGCAATTTAAGCTTGAACCCCACCGAGGGGGACATTTTCAAATGCCTGCGTACTGCGGCCACTTCCTTCAATTCGCATGCAGCGCAACGCAGTATGGATTATCGGGTGGAAGTGCCCAATGAAACACTATGGACAACCTTTGACCGCGACAAACTGGAAAAAATAGTCTACAACCTCTTGAGCAATGCCTTTAAATTCAGTGAAGATTTTGAAAAAGTCGGTTTCAAGGTGTTTTTTAGAAAAGAGAAACTGCACATTCATGTTTCAGATTCTGGTTTAGGAATCCCAGAGGATAAATTGCCCTTTATTTTTGATCGTTTCTATCAAGTGGATGGGAGCAGTACCAAGGCTAGAGAAGGGTCTGGAATAGGGCTGTCCTTATCCAAAGATTTGGTCGAACTGATGGACGGTACCATTACGGTTTCCAGCGAAGAGGGAAGAGGTACCCAATTTGATGTTCAGATTCCCTTAGAAAAAATAATGGTTCCCCAAAGCAAGACAGCTATTGCCCAAGACCACCCTTCTGATATAATTGAGGCGAAAATCCCCTTCGAGTTTCCCAATACTGACAGACGTGGTCTTGCCAAAATTTTGATTGTTGAAGACAATAAAGACATGCGGAGGTATATCAAAAAGCAACTCGAGCCTGAATATCAAACTCTTGAGGCCTCTGATGGTGAAAAGGGGCTAAAAATAGCAGCAGCTCAGACACCTGACCTTATCATCACCGACTTAATGATGCCGAAGATGGATGGTATGGAAGTTTGCAAAACCTTAAAGTCTGATATACATACCAGTCATATTCCCGTTGTAATGCTTACGGCTCGTGCAGGTGAAGCAAACAAGATTGAAGGCTTGGAAACCGGTGCTGATGCGTATTTGACCAAACCCTTTAGCGCACAAGAACTCTTGGCCCGCGTCAAAAACCTCATTGACCAAAGACAACGGTTGCGGGAACACTATCAAAAAAGCGAGCACATTTTGGTACCTGAAAAGATCTCAACCACTTCCATTGACAAAAAGTTTTTGGAACAGGTGTTGGCCGTATTGGAGAACAATTATACCAACCCCAAGTTTGGAGTGCAACAAATGCAACATGAACTTGCTATGAGCAAAACGCAGCTCAATAGAAAACTGAAGGCCTTAACTCAAGAATCCCCTCGCGACCTACTGCGTAATTTCCGTTTGAAACGGGCTGCCCAGCTTTTGGCGCAAAAATCCGACACCGTTGCGCAGATTGCCTATCAAGTGGGCTTTACCAATCTTTCCTATTTTGCCAAATGTTTCAAAGAACTCTACGGCGTTTCCCCTTCCTCGTATTGAGCAACATGCTTTTTTATGGCATTTGGTTCGCCAATGGTACTTTTTGGTTCCTAAACGTCAGTGTTGATAGGGCTTAAAATCTACTTTTGACACCATAGCCAAAGCTCCCCCATCATTTATAGTTTTAAACGAGAAAGCCATGAGAACAATTCGTGTTGCCCTGTATCTTACTTTTTTTTCCTTATTCCTATTTGCTTGTGAATATGATGAAGATGAAATGGAAACTGACAATCCAAATGAAGTTGTTTTCAACATCAATGTATCTGGAGACTTTTCCAGAAACATGCAGGGCACCAATGCTACCTTCGCATTCCAGGAATTACCAAGCCTAGCGACTACAACCCACCAGTTGTCCATTTATCTTACTGACAGCGAAGGGTATACGGTAACCGCCATTATATAAGTGAACGGTACCTCGACGCCCCCTCCAGGAACGTATCCCGCACTAAACCTTACCGCTAATGGATTCAACGGAGATGACCCCGGAACCGTAACGTTTTTATTTGGGAAAGACGGAGGAATTAGCCATACCAGTAATCTACAAGGCCAAGGGGGACTTTCCATTTTAACAACCCGGGAAGGTCTTTTAAGTGGGTCTTTGGAAACACCACTGGTCCCTAGTGGAACGGGTTCTGGAAACATCTCTGTTAGTGGCACTTTTACTGCGGAACCAAGTCCGTAGAAATTTGGAGAAACAGTTAAGTCAACTACCTGATACTTTAAGTAAATCATAAATACTTGGAAAATGAAAACCACAATGAAAACACGAGTCGTACTTCTCATTTTTTTAATGGGACCCCTTAACCACGCGGTCTTCGGACAAGACAATTCCCAAGAAGAGAAACTGATTCTTAAAGCCATTGAAAATGGCTTGTTGGGGTGGGAGCAAAAGGACGTGGAACTTGCCACAAAAGATTATGCTGAAAAGACCGACTGGACCAATGCCTTTGGCGACCGCTATCAAAGCCGGGAAGAATTGAAGGAATATTTTGGCTTCCTTTTCAAATTGTCTACCGTGATGGCGGGCAAGACAGAACATAAAGATCACGATATCACATTCTTGAGAAACGATATCGCATTGGTCAGAAGCAAATCGAAACGGGTGGGCCAAAAACTCGAAGACGGCACACCACACGGGGACCGCAATATCACCCACCTACGCGTATTTGAAAAACAAGATGGAAAATGGCGCATCGTCAGTCATCTTATTGCACAGCAGTTGGATGATTCCAAACGATGAGCCTTGGAACAAACTACAGTCAAAACCTAAAATTTCAGTGATGAAAAAAACAATAAACACCTATTATTTGAATTTGTTAAGACATGTTGTTTCCATACTACTACTGTCTACGGCAATGGCATGCAGTGATGACGAAGACAATGCCCCGCAAATCATATTGGGGCAGTTGAGCAGCCAATATGAAGGTACTTGCGACCATAGCAGCGGTATGACTGGGGCGGATTATGCAGTTCAAATACCCTACAGTGGTACGGAGAACGATAGTTTGTCCCGTTTGCTAATTACGGTAACCGTAGAAGGCGGTCCTAGCGATGAATCCAACTCAAATTTCAATGATTTTGACCTCAATGACGGTGGAGGAACATTGACATGGAATAGTTGTATCTTGTTTTTGGATGCGGAATGGATTGACCTTGAATTCCGTATGGAAACTTCGGATGGTGCTATCAGTAGTGCTGCCTCCATTCGATTGAATAGGACAGATTTTGATAATTGATCATCAATTTTAAAGTATGTAAAATGAAAAATTGTGCTTTGGGGACGGCGTTAGTAACGCTTTTATCCGTGGTATCCGTTTTGGGACAAGATGATAAAAGGGCGCGAGACTTGGGGATTCCATTCAATGGTACGACGGGTACGTACAACAACATCACCGATGTGCCAGGTGTAGAAGTGGGTTATAAGACCCTCGTTGAAGGAGATGGGAAATTGATAGAAGGCAAAGGCCCCATCCGAACGGGGGTGACCGTCATAATCCCAGCAGGAAAAGAAGACCGAAAGGCAATTCCAGCTGGTATTTTTTCCTTTAATGGCGATGGGGAGTTGACGGGTTCCCATTTTATAGAAGATTACGGATTTCTTCCAGGAGCAATTATTGGAATTACCAATACCAACAGCGTAGGGGTGGTTCGCGATGCTATAGGGGAGTGGCAGATACAGAATTTTCCCAGACCCAATGACGTGGATTTTAGATTCGGATTGCCGGTTGTGGGAGAAACCTATGATGGTGACTTTAATGATATCAATGGCCTTCATGTCACCAAAGACCATGTTTTCGAAGCGATTGACGAATCCAAATCCGGACCTATTGCAGAAGGCAATGTAGGTGGCGGAACCGGAATGTGGCTGTACGGATTTAAAGGTGGAACGGGCTCCTCATCTAGAGTCGTAAATATTGGAGCAGACAATTATACTGTTGGAGTTTTGGTACAAGCCAATTTTGGGTATCGAGAGGACTTGATGATAGCTGGTGTTCCCGTGGGAAAACGCATCACGGACCTTCAGCCTGTCTTTAACAAACCCAAACAAGATGGTTCCATAATTGTAATTGTAGCAACCGATGCTCCAATATTGCCCATTCATTTAAAGCAAGTAGCCAAACGGGCAACCAATGGCATTGCACGTACTGGGGCGTTTGGGGGAAATGGCTCCGGAGATATCTTTCTGGCATTTTCCACCGCGCAGCCCAGCTTTACAAGCGATTTCACAAGAGTCAATCTTTCAGTACTTGCCAAGTGGTCGTTGGACCCAATTTACAAAGCCACTGTGGAAGCTACCGAGGAAGCCATCATCAACGCTTTGGTAGCCGCAGAAACCATGAAGGGGGTCAATGGCAATATTATGTACGAGTGCCCTGAAGATAGATTAATGGAACTGATGAAAGAATTCCATGGGACAGGAGAGTAACCCGTTCTAGGCTATTTATGGC
>JBCBCH010000046.1:0-11117 GCA_038530835.1 Bacteroidota bacterium
CAACGGCCTTTGCCAATAGCGTTTTACCAGTACCAGGAGGGCCCACCAAAAGCGCGCCTTTCGGAATTTTACCTCCCAATGAGGTATACTTATCAGGATTCTTTAGGAATTCAACAATTTCTTGGACTTCTTCTTTGGCACCTTCCAATCCAGCTACATCCTTAAAAGAAGTTCTGGTATCGGTTTTTTCGTCAAAAAGTTTTGCTTTGGATTTACCGATATTGAAAATCTGGCCGCCAGCACCACCGCCAGCACCACCAGACATCCGGCGCATCAAGTAAATCCAGATACCGATGATCAAGGCAAAAGGCAATAAAGAAAGTAACAACTCTCCCAATACATTGGACTCCGTATCGAAATCAACAATCGTGTCTAGGTTGTTCTCCTTTTTGATGCTTTTTATCTCATCCTCAAAGTTTTGTAAATCCCCGTAATCCAACACATACTGCGGTAATTTGCCTGCTGAAAAGTTAAAAGGACGGTCTGCCACATTGCGGTGTACATCCTTTTGTAGGGCCTCCTCTGTCAAGAAGACTTTGGCCTGACGCGTGTTGGTGATAATCAAAATTTCGGAAATGTCACCGTTGCGCAGGTACTCCTGTAATTCGGAGGTAGTGGTTTTTTCAGTGCTTGAAAAAGTACTTCCCCCAAAAATCTGGAATCCTATAATCAAAGCGATTACGACGCCATATATCCACCAAGAGCTAAAGCGAGGTTTCTTCGGTGTATTCGAATTATTTTCTTTTGCCATTTTTTTATGAATTATAGCTGCTCTCCACTAGTGTGACTTTGGCATCACCCCACAGCCCTTCAATATCGTAGAATTCCCTAATGTGTTTTTGAAATACATGAACTACTACGTTAACGTAGTCCATCAATACCCATTCAGCGTTGTCTGAACCTTCAACATGCCATGGTTTGTCATGGATAGCCTTGCTTACGGTTTTTTGGATGGAGGAGACAATCGCGTTGACATGCGTGTTGGAGGTACCGTTACAGATGACAAAATAGTCGCAAACCGTATTCTCAATTTCCCGTAAATCCAAAAGATTTATATCAACTCCTTTTACTTCTTCTATCCCACTTAAAATTAATGCAATAAGTTCGTCTGCGCTAGCTTTTGGTTTCTGCATTCAAAAATTTTAGTTTCTACAAAGTTATGTTTTTTTTGTTTTCTTAGTCCCATTAAAGTGTGACATCCTGAGACAGCTTTTTATGGGAAACTCTTACCCAATAATCAAACTTGATGCCACGGGTTCTACCAACGATTATCTCCGCACTATTCTGTCGGCTAAAAATCTGGAAGATTACACCGTGGTCATTGCTAAAAACCAATTCGCCGGTAAAGGACAGCGGGGTAATTCTTGGGTTTCGGAGCCAGGTAAAAACTTGACTTTTAGCTTTTTAAAGAAAGCGTTGCCGCTTCATCCCCAAAATCATTTTATCCTCAATATGGGAGTTTCCTTGGCTTTATATGATGCACTTTCCACCATTGGGGTACCGAGTATTACGATAAAATGGCCTAACGACATTATGTCAGGTGACTCGAAGATTTGTGGAATTCTAATCGAAAACCTTATCAGTGGTGACCAAATACGGCATTCCATACTAGGAATTGGCTTGAATGTCAACCAAACCAACTTCGGTAATTTGGAGCATGTCTCTTCCATTCGAAATCGTACTGAAAAGGAATTCGACCTGTTGGAAGTATTGGAAGTACTCATGCGGCATCTTCAAAGTCGATTGGCGATGCTTTCCAATGATTCGTTTTTAGTGGATAAGGAAGAATATGAAAGTCGTTTATATCGAAAAGGGCAAATCTCCAGCTTTGTTAATCCTGAAGGTCAACCCTTCAAAGGAACCATCTTGGGTATTGCCCAAACAGGCCAATTGATACTGCAATTGGAAGATGGGGAACAAAAGTACTTCGATCTTAAGATGCTCCGTTTGGTAATTTAATCCAACTTTGAGAGGTTGGCGGAAAGCGTTTCCATGAAATTGGTGATGGGCCGTTTGATCATCATTGCCATCATGGTATTGAATTTACCCTCGAAATCCATTTCAAATTCTGAGGTACTCTCATCCAGCGCTTCGATACTTATGGTAAGGTCAAACGATAGTTTTTTGCTGGGAGCGGCGAGCACTATTTTTTCATGGGGTACTTGCTCTACGATACGCAGATAAATCTCAGGCATTCCCTTTAGGATGAACCTGAAGGTGTTTTCATCTATGACAGCGAAGGTATCAATGGTATCTGGCATCAACTGCTCATAGTTTTTGACGTCACTCAAGAATTCAAAGAGTTCTTTGTCTGATTTGGCAACCTTTTTTTTGGCTATTTCAATATGCATACTAGAGTTATTGTTTCCATTCTTCCGGATTTTTTTTCCACTGGAAGAGTGTTTGGAATTGGTTTTCTTTTATGTATTCGGTTTCTGAGGCGCGCTGAATCAAATGGTCGTAGTCAGATAAGGTGTGCAAGGTCACAGAGGCATCCTTAAAGTTACTTTCTGCAAGCGCAAAACCATAGGTGAAAATGGCCAACATACCCAATACCGATATGTTTTGGTCGGTAAGTGCTCTTACGGCATTCAAACTACTTTTTCCAGTACTGATAAGGTCTTCCACAACCACAACCGAATGGTCCTCATGTAAATAACCTTCTATTTGGTTTTTACGTCCGTGGGATTTCGGTTCCGGACGGACATACACAAACGGCAAATCCAACATTTCGGCAACCAAAAGGCCTACTCCAATTGCACCGGTGGCAACCCCTGCGATGGTTTGTACGGTTGGATAGAGTTCTTTTATCTGAGTGGCCATTGCGTCCGCCACGAACCTTCTGGTCTCGGGATAAGATAGCATTACACGGTTATCACAATAGATTGGGGATTTCCAGCCTGAGGCCCAAGTAAAAGGATTTTCGGGATTAAGTTTAATTGCATTAATTTGTAACAGGTGACCTGCAGTCTTTTTTGCAATTTCCTCGTTTAAAACCATTGCGCAAATGTATAAAGTTTTTGTGAATGAGCTCCCTTTGATTTTAACCGACCAAAGGCCCAAAAGTACACAAGGAAATGTGTTTGACTTAGATCAGGAGTCTCTTCAAAAAGCGATTCGCCTCTTGTATGCCGGCCAATTGACCGAAGCTTTTTTATACCACCCAGATGGTCAACATATCATGGAAATCTTCAAACACAAAATACCCGTTGTGGTAGCTGCGGGCGGTTTTGTGACGAATAAAAAGAACAAGGTGCTGTTCATTTTCCGAAATGGCAAATGGGATTTGCCCAAAGGCAAATTGGACAAAGGGGAATCCATTGAACAGGCTGCGATACGGGAGGTTGAGGAGGAAACCGGGGTGCGGGGCCTAAAGATTACTGGTTTTATGCGGACTACCTATCATATCTTCAAGCGGAACGGCGAATATGTATTGAAACAGGTACATTGGTTTGCCATGACCACGGATTTCGAGGGAAAGCTTCAGGGTCAAGCTGAAGAAGGCATCATGAAAGCTAAATGGAAAGGTCGAAAAAAGACCAAAGAAGCACTGGAAAATTCCTATTTCAATATCAAGTTGCTATTCGATAACCTATCTATTCCACAGCAATAAGACCCGAAAGTACTTCTCCATCGTTCAAACGGTAAATAGGGTATTGCAGATATGCCTTTTCCTGATATTTTGAGCGCGAGAATACCCAATTCAGTTGCGCATATGCATTTTGGGAAAAATCTTCGTCCAAAGCCTTTTTTTCGAGAAACTGGTTTCGCAAAATGGTGTCTTTTTGTAGGATGCGAAGTGCCAACTCTTCAAATACATAAGGGGAGAACCCTTCTTTGCGCTGTAGGATGGTGTCAAAGAAATTCCAATTGAAAAAGGAATCTACACTTTCGGGTTCCAAAGTTTCCAATAGGTAGCGTATCCCTTCTTGTTGGGTAGGTACCAAAATATCTCCAGCCATGAATCGAACTGAATCCATATGTGAAGTGACCTGGGTATTATAATGTGGATAATGCCCTTCATAGGGTCGTGCATAGGTTTCGTAGGAGTCAATCCGGTAGCTTTCCAAGAACAAGGTGGTGTCTTGTTCAAGGGTTTGGTATGCAATGTTATTGGCGTCCAAGCGAGCTGTGATGTCCTTCCAGCTTTTGGAAAAAACATAGGCTTTGGGCACAGCGATGGTATCCAAGGGATAATACTGGTGTTGAAAACGAACCTCTTTTTCAAAAGGTTGGTTTCGGTCGTACTTTAATTGAGGCAGTCCGGTGATTTCGCTTAAAGGCAAAAGCGCTTCGTATCCTTTAAATTTTAGGGTTTTACTTTGGGTGGTATCCACCGTCCAATTCAAAAAGTAGCGTTCTTGCTCCATTACTCTAGCCAAAGCCTCGGCACGCAGTTTTTTGATGTTTTCAAAGTCATTTTCCACTACATCCAACACACTTAGCATAATTTCATAAGTGCCTTCAACTCTTTGGGCATAAGGTTTTAACATGTGGGTTTCTACCATGAATCCTAGGGTGTTCCACAGCGTCGTATAGCCTGTGGAATATCTTGGGTTGTCCAAGAATTGGGTAAACCCTTGGTCTGGAGGGCGGTTGTAAACATTGACATACGGTGTAACATCCCAATCCTTTTTCAACAAGGATTCTTCCAATTGTGGCTGAAATTGCTGCTCCAAGTATTGCCCTAGTTCTCCGCCGAGTTTATTGTGCTGGGTGAACAAATGGGTGAGTACATACTGGTAATCTGCTCCATTGCTCACATGGTTGTCCACAAAAACATCCGGTTTGACCAAATGAAAAATCTCGGCGAAACTCAATGCGTTTTCGGTATCCATTTTGACGAAATCGCGGTTTAGGTCATAGTTGCGTGCGTTGCCTCTAAAACCATATTCGGCTGGGCCGTTTTGGTTGACCCGAGTTGTGCCATTGCGGTTTAGCGCCCCTCCTATGTTGTACACGGGAATGGTTACAAGTACTGTATTTTTTGGGGCTTTAAGTTTTTCCGTAGCTAAATCCCTAAAAAGAAGCATGGTCGCATCAATACCGTCAGATTCACCGGGATGTATTCCGTTGTTAACAAGCACAAGGGCCTTATCCTCCCGAACATTGTCAAAATTAAAGTCGCCATCAGGGTTGAAGGTGACCAAGTGCAGTGGGAAACCACTATCTGTACTTCCTAAGGTCTGAATGTTCACTTCAGGAAAATCCTTGGCTAATCTTTTGTAAAAAGCAATACTTTCTTCGTAGGTGGCTGTTTCTAATGTTTTTGAAGCTTCGTATGGCGTTTGGTACGATGCGATTTTGTCCTCCAATGGTGTTTCACATCCCCAGAAAACCAAGAAGGCTACACAAAATGTCAATACTGTTCTCAATGCTAAGGATTAGGTTGGCGTTGTTTTGCCCAATAGCAAACCAACACTGAGTAAGGCACAAAAATACAGAAATAATGATTCAGGAAGCCAGGTTGATGCGGCTAAGGTCGGTGGGTTCAATTTTGAACAAAGGCTTGTTCTTAAAATTGAGATAGTGATAGCAATTTAGGCGGAACTCATTCCATTTTTGATAGTCGGCTGGGTCAATGGAAGAGGTTATGACATTTATAATGACCTTTTCTGGAAAACGAATTTTCAGAAACTCGGCTAAAAACTCCCACCCGTCCATTATGGGCATATTGATGTCGAGAAAAATCACCTCAGGCAAGACTTCGCCGTTTCGTTGCGCTTCATGAATACTTTCAAGGGCCAACTTTCCGTTTTCGAAGGTTCGGATGGCCTCGCATTCAATGGTGGTATTGAGCATTTTCTTAATGCCGAATACCGTGATGGGGTCATCATCGATTATGTATAGGCATTTAAGCTTCTTCATTAAAATACACTTTGAAAGTAGAACCCTTTCCTGGTGTGCTCTCTGCATGAATGTTGCCACCCATGGCTTCAATTTGGTTTTTAATAATATAAAGTCCTAACCCTCTTGAATCCTTATGATTGTGGAAGGTTTTGTACATTCCAAATAGCTTGTCCCCATAACGCTGCATATCGATGCCCAAACCATTATCCGTAACACTAAAAACCACATGCTTTTTTTCTTGGGTGGCCTTAAGCTCGATTTTGGATTCCCGACCTGCATCGCGATACTTTACCGCATTCGTCATTAAATTCAAAATGATACTCTCTAGGTAGGCCGGTACACTTTTTACTTTCAGCTTTGGGTCAATATCCAATGTTATATTTACCGTATTCTTTTCAATAAATGCCGATAGGTTTTGTTCAACCCGTTTTACATGCTCCAATAAATTCATGGATTTTTTGTCCAGATTGATATTGGTGCTGATTGCCACTACCTCGTTGAGATTTTCTAAGGTATCCATAAGGTTGTCCGCGGCGGAGGTCAACATTTTGATGATACGTTGTTGTTCGTTGGCATCTTTTTCATTCACCAAAAAGTCGAGCAACATGGAAAAATTTGCACTATGCGAGCGCAGATTATGCGAAACGATATGGGCGAAATTTATCAGTTTTTTGTTTTGGATGGCGGTTACATTGATGAGATTATGCAGCTGCTCCTCTTTTTGCTTGAGATTGGTGATATCCATGCTCATACCAATTAAGGCATAGGCTTTTCCATCCATATCCAACAATGGAATCTTTGAGGTCAAAAAATGCGTCAATGTGCCATCCTTTTTTACGCCAAGGGTTTGCTTGCTAAGCATAGGGGTTAGTGAACGCATCACTTCAAGGTCCTCATCTCTGGAAATTTGTGCTATCTCCTTTTCATAGAGTTCAAAATCGGTTTTGCCTATTAGTTCTTTTGGTGTGGTCTCCAAATATTCGCATTCCGCCTTGTTGACCAATATTTTTCTCGAATCTTTATCCTTGATGAATACATTTAAAGGAAGGTTGTCAATCAGGGTGGTTAAAAGTTGTTCACTTTCTTTGGTACGTTTTTCCGTAACAACCTGCTCATGGATGTCTTGGAAAGTCCCAAAGATTTTGGTGATTTTTCCATTTTTGACGATGGCCTTTCCTCCTGAGGCAATCCAACGTTCTTCACCTCGTTTGGTCACTATTTGCAATCGTTCGTTAAAAGAAGAACCGTCCTGCATAACTTTGTGGAACAGCATGGAGATTTTGTTCCGACTGTATCCTTGCTTATAAAATTCAATAGCTTCGGCTACGGTAGGTTCATAATCTTGTGGAACCTGATGAATTTCTTTAGTGGTCTTGCACCAGCTAAGTTTTTCTGTAATCAAATTATACTCCCAACTACCAACTCTTGCCACTTCCGCAGTGACTTCGACCAATGCATTGACTTTTTTGAGTTCTTTGTTTTTTAAATATTCCCGTGTAATATCCAAACTGTGAATCAAGGTTCCTTTGATGTTTTCTTTTTCATCGTACCAAGGGGAAAATGTACTTTCGAACACTTTTTTACCTTCCTCATTGATTTCTTCGTGTTTTAAGGTACGGGTATCACTACCCACCAAAAACTCCCGAAGCAGCTCTGGGGAACATCCTTCATGGGTGTTGAAGAATTTGAAAATAGGCGTTTTGATTGCTTCGTTTTCTGCATTGTATAATTCAAACCATTGGTCTGAGGCATCAACCAGTTGAAATTGCGCATCTACAAAAGCGATGGCTACCGGTAGTTGACGAACTATATGTTCTTTAAAGTGCGTAGAGGGGGACTTCAATTGCTAAAGATTTGGATATTTAAGAAATTTCCTACTAAAATATAGGTATCCTACAACCCCATCTATTTTATGTTGTGAACGCGCGGAAAGCTGTGGTTACATCGATAAAACCCCATTTTAGAACCTTTAGCCTAGCTTAAAGTACGTTCAATGGAACGTTAAAGCAGATGGTTATGCTTTCACTCGGACAGTGTCGGGAACCAGACCCGTGTAATCGCCACCATTTCGAATGACATCTCGAACGATGGACGAACTGATGTAAGATTTTCCGGAAGAGGTCAACAAAAAAACCGTCTCTATTTCGGACAATTTTCGATTGGTATGGGCAATTGCTTTTTCAAATTCAAAATCAGCGGGATTGCGAAGGCCCCTCAAAATGAAATTGGCATCCACTTTTTTGCAGAAATCCACAGTGAGCCCTTCGTAGGTGACTACTTTGATTTTATGTTGATGCGCAAAAGCTTCTGAGATGAATTGTTGGCGCTCTTCCAAACTGAACATGTACTTTTTGTCGGCATTGATGCCAATGGCTATCCAAAGTTCATCGAACAAGGTTACCCCACGTTCAATAATATCAAAATGTCCCAAGGTCAATGGGTCGAAGGAACCGGGGAATAGCGCTCGTTTCATGGTTTGGTTTTGCTATAAATTTACGGTTTTCTAGCGTAAGGCTTCCTCGATAGCACTTCCGAAAAGTGTGCTGAGGTCCAATCCGTGAACGGCGGCCTGCTGCGGTAAAATACTTTCTTTGGTCAACCCAGGAGTGGTATTCACTTCCAGTAAATAGGGTTCCCCATCTTTAAAAATGAACTCGCTGCGCGTAAAGCCTTTTAGCTCCAAGATAGTATAAATGCGAAATGCGAGGTCGGATACTTTTTGTGCCTGCGTTTTGGAAATTCGGGCAGGAGTGATTTCTTGTGATTTCCCCAAATACTTGGCCTCATAATCAAAAAAATCATTCTCTGAAACAATCTCGGTTATAGGTAGCACCAAGGGTCTGCCTTTATAACCAATTACACCCACTGAAACCTCTGTGCCATCCAAAAAAGCTTCAATCAAAACCTGGTCATCTTCTTCTAAAGCCACTTGAATTGCTTTTGGCAATTCTTGCTTTTCATACACTTTGGATATGCCATAACTACTTCCCGCACGATTGGCCTTCACAAAACAGGGTAGACCCACTTCGTCAACGATGGCCTGTTCATTTACTTCTTCTCCTTTGTTCAAGTAATAGGACTTAGCGCTTTTGATGCCAAAGGGTTTCAACGTGCTCAACAAATCACGCTTGTTAAAGGTCAATGCAGCCTGATAGTGATTGCAAGAGGTTTGCGGAATTCGAAGGAGTTCAAAGTAAGCCTGCAAAACCCCATCCTCACCGGGTGTGCCGTGAATCGCATTGAACACGCAATCGAAATGTGTTCTTTGTCCGTTGACCATGATGCTGAAATCCGATTTGTCCACCGCTACGGCTTCATTGTCATTTTCATCCAAGTAAATCCAAGTGGGGGTATTCTCCTTGTCATTCTTTTGGTAGATGTGGATTCGGAAACAATTGTATTCGGATTTATCCAAACTTTCGTAAACGACGTTACCACTTTTTATGGAAATGTCGTGCTCGCTGGAGTACCCACCCATTACAATCGCAATGTTCTTTTTCATCTTTTCCTTCAATATCAGAAAGGCCAAAATAAACAAAAAAGCATGGGCTTTCCTATATTTGTCTCGCTAAGCATTTTCCATGAAACACTTTCTGAGTTTTCTCCGTAGTAAGGTATTTGCCATTCAATTGGGATTGGCGGTTGTCGTCATGATTTTGGTCGCATACCTGATTTTGCAATGGTTGAAAGGCACCACAAATCATGGTGAATTTGTTGAGGTACCTGATTTTTCGAAGATGTCCGTGATGGAGATGCGCAAAAAGGTGGAAGATTCGGGGCTGCGCTACCAAATTCTGGATTCTTCCAATTACAACCCTGAGTATCCCAGGTTTTCTATTTTGGAGCAAAACCCTACTGCTGGAAAGAAAGTAAAGACGAATCGCAAAATTTATTTTACGGTAAACCCTTCGGGATACAAAAAGGTAACCGTACCCGATATTATTCAGGTGACGCAACGTAACGCCGCTTCAATGTTGCGTGCGGTTGGTTTGGACGTACAGCGTGTAAGCTATATTGACGAACTTGGAAAGGATATGGTGTATCGCATGAAATACAAAGGGAAACATATCAAACCAGGAGATAAACTCCCCAAAACGTCCAAAATTGAATTGGTTTGTGGTAATGGAACGGTCCCTGAACAAGCCCGAATCCAAAGTGATTCAGAATAAGCATGGATACGGAAAACCAAGAGCTTTCCCAAGACGAACTCTTTGAACATTTTCGCTTTACGGCAGCTAAGGGACAAGAACCGCTTAGGGTGGATAAATTCCTTATGAATTTTATTGAAAATGCCACTCGAAACAAGATTCAGCAGGCGGCAAAACAAGGGCATATTTGGGTAAATGACCAAGTAGTCAAACAAAACTATCGCGTCAAGGCAGGGGATGAGGTAAAAGTATTGTTTGAGCATCCGCCCTACGAGTTTTTGTTGACTCCCGAAGACATTCCTTTGGAAATTGTCCACGAGGATGAAGCCCTTTTGGTGGTGAACAAACCTGCAGGTATGGTGGTGCATCCCGGTCACGGAAACTATTCCGGCACCTTAATCAATGCCTTGGCTTTTCATTTTGACCATCTACCCAACAATAGTTCCAACCGCCCCGGACTAGTGCACCGTATCGACAAGGATACCTCTGGATTATTGGTCGTGGCGAAGACAGAAGCAGCCATGACCCATTTGGCACAGCAGTTTTTTGATAAAAGTTCGGAGCGGGAGTATGTGGCGTTGGTCTGGGGGGATATTGAAGCGGAAGAAGGAACCATTGAGGGATATTTAGGGCGCAACCCCAAAAACCGTTTGCAGATGATGGTTTTTCCCGAAGGTGACCAAGGAAAAGATGCTGTGACACACTACAAGGTATTGGAGCGTTTTGGCTATGTAACCCTAATTTCATGCCGATTGGAGACGGGAAGGACCCATCAAATTCGCGCGCATATGAAATATTTGGGGCATACCCTTTTCAACGATGCACGTTATGGGGGGGATAAAATTTTAAAAGGAACCACCTTCACGAAATACCGTCAATTCGTGGAGAATACGTTCAAAGTATTGTCCCGGCAAGCCCTACATGCCAAAACCCTAGGATTTGTGCACCCGGTTACCCAAAAGACCATGCGTTTTGATTCTCCATTACCTGATGACTTTGTGGAAGGTGTAACGCGATGGCGCAATTATGCCAAGCATCATATGGAATAAGTTTCCTTGATGTCCCCATAAAAAACGCTTTTGAAAGGGAGTTTTAAAAAAGGCTTTTCCGAAGTATTTT
>JBCBCH010000047.1:0-10863 GCA_038530835.1 Bacteroidota bacterium
CTCAACACGGACCGTGTTGAGCAATTGACCGCTTACTTGCAGCATTTGCAGTTCAGCAAGTTTCGCACTGTATTTTGCTTGGCTCTGTGCCAATTCAGCGTTTAAAAGGTTAAGCTGTGCTTGACGAAATTCAATGGAAGTGACCTGGCCCAATTTATACCGTTCGTTAGTGCGGTCGAAATTATTCTGATTGGTCTGCAAATTTTTGTCCTGTACGTTCAACACAAAAAGTGCGTTGGTATAACTGTCCCAAGCGTTACGAATATCGCGTTCTACCTCCAAAGTGATTTGCTTTTGCAAAAGCTCCTGGTTGGCGTATCCAATTTTTACGTTTTTGATGCTTGTTATGGCTCGACCCCCGTCAAACAAATTCCAAGTAAGGTTGACCGAACCAGATACTCCCGTAGAGGTATTTTGAATCAAAAACGCCAAAGGACTGTTGTTGTTCGACTCGTTCCAACCATAGGAACCGGTCAATCCCACCGTTGGCAAAAGTGAACCCTTAGCAGCTTTGATGTCAAATTGGTTAATGTTCATTTGTCGTTCCGTAATAAGGAGGCGGACGTTGTTCAATTTAGCTTCGTTACGCATGTTCTCCATTTCCAACCCCGTTACGAAGGTAACCGCCGTATCCGCTGCAAAAGCGGTTTCCAAATCCCGATTCAGGATAAGGTTTAGATCGCGCATAGTGTTGCGGAGTTGTTGTTCGGCGTTCAATAGATTGATGCTATCTTGATTGATGTCCACTTCTGCATTGAGCACGTCCAAACCTGTATTTTGTCCATATTCAAATTGATACTGCGCCCGGTCCAGACGGTTTCGGGAAATCTCCAAAGCTGCTTCTAGGTTTTTCGCATTCTCGGTAAGACGGGCCGCTTCATAGTATACCGTGAACAACTGCAATATGGTGGTTTCTATAGTTTGCCGTACCTCCAGTTCAGATTGTTGTGTTCGCTCTTTGAAGCTCTTGTAATTGTAATAGCGCCCTAATCCATCAAAAAGGGTGTAATCTACATTTACGGAAGCATTATATCGTCGGGTTTCGGCGCCATCCGCAGTTCGGGTATCACCACTGGCCAATTGTCCTTCTGTATTTTCTCGATTGATACTCCCACCCGCAACGGCGGAAACAGATGGCAAATAACCCGAATTCAATATACTGGCGTTGTTTTCATCAATCTTTAAGGTGTTTTCTGCCACCTTAATGCCTAGATTGTTTTCCAAAACCAAAGCAATGGCATCTTGCTTGGACAATACATTTTGCGCACTAAGAACACCTGCTGTCATACACAGGCTTATCAAGAGTAAAGTTGTTCGCATTACACGGTTTCTTCTAAAACTTTTGATTTGGTTGGAGGGTCGGTCAATGAAACTTTTTTCTCTGGCGGACCATAGGTTTCTTCCAACATGTGGGTTTCTTCTTTTTGTTCCTTGATGGCGCGCTCTACTTCTTCTCGTGAAACTTTGTCCCCAGTCCAAATGCGTTTGGCGGATACTTTTAAAAAGTTGCCAAAGGACAAAAACAAAGGAAGCATAACCAGTGTGAGAACAGTTGCAAAACCAATACCGTAAGCAATTGAAATCGCCATTGGTTTTAAAAATTGGGCCTGTCTGCTTTTTTCGAGAAGTAAGGGAGCCAAACCTGCTATAGTAGTTACTGAAGTCAAGAAAATAGCTCTGAATCTCGAACGGCCAGCTTCATAGATGGCTTCATTAAAGGTAAACCCGTTGCGAAGATTACTATTAAATTTTCCAATCAACACCAAGCCATCATTGACCATAATACCAATCAAAGCAATAATGCCCAGCATGGACAAGATGTTTATCGGAAAGCCATGGATAAAATGTCCCCAGGCCACCGCAGTTAAACTGAAAGGCACCAGCAAAATCAACAATAAGGGCTGGCTAAAACTCCTAAATGTAAAAGCAATGGTTACAAAAATGAGGAACAAGACCGAAAACCCTACCAATTTTAAAGACCGTAGCAGTTTCCCAGCTTCCCTATTTTGCCCCTCGTACGAAGGCGTAATGGAGGGGTATTTGGACTCAATATCAGGCATCACCTCTGTACGAATCCATTGCATGGCTTCGGTACCCGTCGTTTCCTTAGGGTTTTTGAGGTCTGAAGATATTTGAATCTCTCGCTGACCATCCAAGTGGTTAACCGCCACTTCACCTCGTTCAATGGAATACTCAGCAATTTCCTTCAAAGGAATGCGTGAACCATTTGGGGCCAAGATGCGCATCTCGTCCAAATCCGTAATGGAGGAACGATTGGGGCGGTCGTATCGTACCCAAACTCGAATTTCATCTTGCCCTCTTTGAAAACGTTGGGCCTGTGCACCAAAAAAGGCTGACCGTACCTGGCTCATTACCGTTCGTAAATCCAAGCCGAGCAAATACGCATTTTCTTTAAGTTCCAACCTTATTTCCTTGATTCCAGCAGGGTCATTATCAGCAACGTCTTTTAACAATGGATTATTCAGCATTGCCGTTTTCAGTTCGTTTTTCGCAGCTTTAAGCTCTTCAATGTTATTTCCCAATAAGGAAACCGAAACGGGATCGCCTCCAAAATTTCCGCCAGAACCATAAATCAAGCTTTCGGCTCCAATCACAGGGCCTACCAATTCTCGAAGACGACTGGTTATCACATCGGAACGAATTTCATCTGGGCGTTCTTCCCCAGGCAGGAGATTGATTTCCAAAGTAGCGGCCGAAGAACCCGGTCCTACCCTTTTCAACATATTCTCGAATAGCTCCTTGTCCGTACCCTTAAAATATTGTTCCGTTAACTCTTGATTGACAATCTCAGCTTTCTCTTGAATCAAACTAATGATAGAGTCCGTAACCCTTTCATTTGTACCATTCGGCATTTGCAACTCAACAGCTACCCTATCACTGGCAATTCTAGGGAAAAAGGAAGTCCTGATAATTCCCCCACCGATAGACCCAAAGGTTAAAATAAGCGCAAACAAGAAAATGGAAAACATTAAAAACTTATGGTTTAGGGAAAACCGCAATACTGGACTGTACAACTTATCGCGCATCCATGCCATGGACTGGTCTCCTAGCTTGTTGATCTTACGGAGTTCTGAAAATACTTTTGCCAGACCCGTTTTAGTTTCTTTTCGTTGGGGTTTTAGCGCTTTGGAATGTGCCAAGTGTGCGGGAAGAATAATCAACGCTTCAACCAATGAAACCACCAAAGTCAAAATCACGATAATGGATACTTCGCTAAAAAACTCGCCAATGCGTCCATCCAAAAACAAGAAAATGGAAAACGCCAAAATCGTGGTAATAATGGCTGAAAGAATGGGTGGAATCACTTCCATGGTGCCATCAATGGCTGCACGAATGGGACTCTTGCCTTTTTCGTAATGCTGGTAAATATTTTCTGCAATAACGATTCCATCATCTACCAGAATACCAATGACGATAATCATTCCAAAAAGGGAAAGCACATTAACCGTCACGTTGAACATGGGCGCAAAAATGAACATCCCCAAAAAGGCCACAGGCAAACCGAACGCAACCCAAAATGCCAAGCGAATATTCAAGAAAAGAGATAAGAAAATGAGCACCAATACCATTCCAATCAAGGCGTTCTCTTTAAGCAATGCTGTTCGTTGTACCAAGGTTTTCGATAAATCCCGTACCACATCCAAACGAACATTGGTATACTTTGTATTGAAATCGGCGACATAGTCTTTCACTTTGTCAGCGGAACTGATAAGGTCTTCACTATTGGTGCTGGTAATGGTAACGTTCACCGACAACTTAGTATCATAGTAGGAGGCATTCGGCGTTTCAGAAAACCTGTCCCGTACGATTGCAACATCTTTCAAGCGGATGGTTTTTCCATTCGCATCGGTCCGAACCACAATATTCGATAGTTCCTTACCATAATAGGAACGGTTGTTCGCCCGGATAAGGTACTCCTCCGTATCCGTTTTAATGTTACCTCCCGTTATCAAAAGATTCGCGTTGCTGACGGCTTGTGAAACTTCGGCAAAGGAAAGGTTATAGGCCAAAAGACTATTCTCTTCCACTGCGATTTCAATCTCCTCTTCAGGATAACCGGTAATTTCAATTTGTGATATTCCAGGAATGGCCCGAAGTTCGTTTTCAACCTTTCGGCCAATTTCTTTTAAAGTGGTCAAGGGGATATCGCTTCCGCTAATGGCAAAGCTTATCGTCGGGCGAACGGCTTCCAATTTTTCTACAATCAAGGGTTCCATCCCGGATGGAAAGGTAGGCACGCGGTCGACCGCATTTTTGACCTCCAACAACATAAAGTCAATATCCTGACCTTTTTCAATTTCGACATTGATGTTACCGCTATTCTCGCGAGAGGTGGAGGTTACCCGCTCAACCCCTTGCAGTCCCTTCAGATTATCTTCAATCTTGAGGACAATTCCCTCTTCAATTTCTTGTGGAGAAGCCCCAGGATACGCAATGGTAATAAGGACATTTTTGGAATCGGTTAAAGGAAAAAAGGATGATTTTAGCGAAAAAGCTCCCAGAATTCCAAAGATGAAAAAAGCGATTATGATAACATTGACCGCTACATGGTATTTGATAAAATAGGAAATTACCTTTCTCACGGTCTGGTTTTTTGCTTTGCGTTCGGGTCATATACCTTCACCATCATTCCCACATAAGCTCCCGCAAGCGCCTTGCTTACGATTACCTCATCATCAGGTATATCTTTGACCACAACGGTTTTCTCTGAAAAATAAACGGGACGGACTTCTATGGCATCCAATATGGAATCCCTGACTACAAATAGGCGATTGCCATCCATTAGCAGGGACCGATTGATTTCGATAGCATTCTCTTCATTTTTGGCTTCAAGGTTAGCCTCAAGATATTGCCCCTCTTTCAGGGTATCATCTTTCACTTCTATAAACACAGTTACAGTTTGTGAGCTGGCATCCACCCTTCCATTTACCCGTGTCACCTTACCATCATAGGTTTGGGTTTTTTCAAGATTGGAAAGGGTAACGTTTTTGCCCACGGCCAAAAAGTCGCCGTAGGTTTTGCTTACCGCGACTTCAAGTTCATATACTCCAGTATTGATGAATTCTCCCAATTTTTGTCCTCCTCGCACCAAAGTGCCTTCGGTCACTGAAGCCTCCGTGAGTATACCACTAAAAGGCGCACGAATTGTGAATTTGGAAAGGCGTTGCTCCAGATTCTTGACGTTATAGAAGTTGGTGATAATTCCTCTTCCGGTAATGAAAAAACGTTCTTTATCAGAATCAATGCTCGGTAGTTCAGGTGTGCTTTTTTTCAAATCGAAGCCATCGAGATACGTTTGCCATTTGGGATAGATTTCAGGATAGTCCAATCGCAAATCAGGCATGATGGCGGTAATCAAGTTGTATAAGTTACTCTTGGCCGATTGGACACTGGCGTAATATTCATCGGAATCTATTCGAATGAGCAACTCGCCCTTTCGATATTCTTGACCCGTGCGAAATAATTTACCAGCCGGACGAAACACGCCCTGTACCTCAGAGAACAGTTCGACCCGCTGTTTGGCCTTTAAATTTCCGTTCGCAGGAATTTTTATGGGTACCAAACCGTTTTGAACCGTATCCACAAATACAGTTTTGACCATTTTCCCTGGCCGAGGTCTCCTACTCTTTTTGCTACCCGCAATTACCTTGGCGAAATAGACCCCAAGTACTATCAAAACAACTCCAACAACGGAGGAAACAATGACCTTACGCATTTCTGGGTGAATTAGTCCCTACAAAGCTATTCGGAACATTACATCCTCAGGTTAAATATTTCATAAATGTTTAACGCAAAATCTAAAAGATGGAACAAAAAAAATGGGGATACACGCCTGTATCCCCAAACCAAACAAACTAAAGTATAACTAACTACTCATTATCGTCATCGTCTTCGAATTTTGTGTCGGCCATTCTCGTACGTTGCAACTGAATGTCGTTGAAGCGCGGTTGAGAGCTGGCATCGTCACTATCAAATACCAAGAATTGTTGTGAATTCATGGCGCGAAGACCTTCAAAAGAATCAAAACGATTGTTTTGAAGTTGTAATATTTTTAGACTGGCCAACTGTGAGAATTCTGCCGGTATTTCACCACCTAACTGGTTGTTGGCCAATACCAATTCTTTCAATTTGCCGAGCTTTCCAATTTCTGCTGGTATATTTCCTTCCAATCCATTTTCAAATAGCCCTAATGCTTCCAGTTTGGTCAAGTTGCCAATGGCACTTGGAATGCGGCCTCTTAAATTATTACTGGAAAGATTCAATTCTTTCAGATTGGTTAGTTCTCCAAAACCTTCAGGGATATCACCCGATAGAAAATTATTGAACATTGAAAACACCTTAAGGCTGCTCAACTGCCCTATTTCCTTGGGCAACTGTCCCTTGATTCGGTTCATCTCCAAACGCAAAATTTGAAGGTTTTTGAGATTCGTCAAAGACGTAGGTAATTCACCTGTTATTTTATTGAACGCAAGATTCAAATGCGTTAGATGCTGCAACTTTCCAATCCCTTGCGGTAAAGTACCTTCCAAGTTATTACGGAAAAGGTTGATTTGCGTCACATGGTCATTTTCAACCGTCACACCTTTCCATGAAGAAACAGGTGCTTTTAGGTCCCACGTAACGTTCCATTGCGAGCCCTTAGTGCTATTGTACAATTCTACGAGCGCCTTTTTCTCCTTTTGAGGCACCTCAGCGTGCCCCAAAAAGGGTAGCAGCGCAGCAAGCATCAAGAGTGAAATTCGTTGGAGTTTCGCAGTCATGGTTTTGTTGGTTTATAAGAATTCACTTACAAATCAAATAATAAAGAAAAAACCTACAAAATTAAAAAGGCTAACTGGGCCGTATTTGTTGTGAACTGGTCAAAATCTGTTGTGTGTCCGATGAACGGTCGCCTTTATCCGTTCATTTCATCGATAGTTTCGGAAAGGGTTTCCCATTCAGCCATACAATCCTCAAGGGTTTTCTTTTTGCCATGATAGTTATCAAAAAAACCTTCTTTGGCTATGGTGGCGTCATAATCCATCATCATATCATGGTCCATGGTGCCGATTTCTTTTTCGAGCTCTGTTATCTTCTTCTCCAAACTACCCAACTTGTTTTTCAGGGACTTCAACTTCTTTTGGGTGGCGTAATCCGTGGTAGCTTCTGTTTTGGATGAAGGAGCTTGCTTATGCTGCTTGGTTTTTTGCTCGATGCTCCTAAAATCTGCTGCGGCTCTTTGCTCAAGGTAAAAATCAATATCCCCGAGGTATTCTTTTAAGCTTCCATCTTTGAATTCAAGCACCTTATCCGTCAAGCCTTGTAGAAAATCTCGGTCGTGTGATACTAAAATCAAAGTCCCTTCAAAATTCCGTAACGCTTCTTTTAAAACATTTTTGGATTGGATGTCCAAGTGATTGGTAGGCTCATCCATAACCAAAACATTGAACGGTTGCAATAACATTTTGGCCAAGGCCAAGCGATTACGTTCTCCTCCTGAAAGCACTTTCACATATTTATCCACTTCATCCCCACGGAACAAGAAGGAGCCTAAAATATCGCGCACCTTGCTTCGGTTGGATTCGTTGGCCGCATCCACCATGGTATCCAAAATGGTTTTGGAACCATCGAGGTATTCCGCTTGGTTTTGTGCAAAGTAGCCGATTTGGACATTGTGGCCTATGGTCAACTTTCCGGAATGGTCCAGTTCGCCTACCAGGATTTTAGCCAAAGTGGTTTTCCCCTGGCCGTTTTGGCCCACAAAAGCGGTTTTGCTATTGCGCTCCAACAACAAATCGACGTCTTCCAGAACTGTTTTGGGGCCGTAGTTTTTGCCCAAATGCTCCATCGTCGCAATCACTTTGCCCGGATTTACGGATAAAGGAAAACGAACGGACATCACCGCAGTATCTTCTTCCTCCACTTCGATTCGGTCGATACGGTCCAGCTTTTTGATGAGGGATTGTGCCATGGAGGCTTTACTTGCCTTCGCGCGAAACTTTTCTATCAAGCGCTCGGTTTGCTGTATCTGTTTGTCTTGGTTCTTCTGTGCGCTGAGTTGCTGCTGCCGAATTTCACTTTTATACGCCAAATATGCCGTGTAGGGTTTTTTCACGTCATAAATACGGCCCAGAGAGATTTCAATAGTCCGATTGGTGACATTATCCAAGAACATTTTATCGTGCGAAACAATGACCACAGCACCACTGTATGCCCGTAAAAACTGCTCTAACCATAAAATGGATTCAATATCCAAGTGGTTGGTAGGTTCATCGAGCAGTAGAATATGATGGTTTTGCAAAAGGAGTTTGGCGAGCTCGATACGCATGCGCCATCCTCCAGAAAAGGTGTCGGTAAGCTTATGAAACTCCTCTCTTTTAAAACCTAAGCCTTGCAGTACTTTTTCGGTTTCGCCTTGATACGCATATCCCCCAATGAGCTCATAGCGGTGGGTTACGTCAGTTAAATCTACCATGAGTTGGTTGTACCCCTCACTTTCGTAATCGGTGCGTTCCGCCAACTGCTGGTTGATATCTTCGAGTTGGGCTTCCAACTGCTTGATTTCATAAAAGGCTTGATAGGCTTCATCCAAGACGGTTCGCCCTTGTTCAAAATCAATATCCTGCTTTAGAAACCCGATGCTGACCTCTTTCTCCAGTGCCAAACTTCCTTCATCGGGCTCCTGCTCCTTTGATAAAATCCGAAGCAAAGTGGACTTCCCCGCACCGTTCTTTCCGATAAGACCTACACGATCACCTGCGTTCAGACGAAAGGCGATTTCTTCAAAAAGATATTCTCCTCCAAAAGCGACTGAAAGGTTGTGGACATTAAGCATACTCCAAATAAGAAATCATTATCTCAAAATCAGCTTTTGGTATAATTCTCGGCGGTAACAATCGCTACTATCTTTACCTTTGACAAAAGCACTGCAAATGTTAAAAAAAGGAACTAAACTCTACAGTATTTTAACAGGAACTTGTCCCAGATGCCATGAGGAAAGCATGTATGTGAACAAAAATCCCTATGCTTTAGGAGATTTGTTTAAAATGCATGAGCGTTGTTCGCATTGTGGATTGAAATATAAGATTGAACCCTCTTTTTTCTATGGTTCCATGTACGTAAGCTATGGTGTTGGGGTAGCATTCGCTGTAGCGGCTTTTGTTATCTCTTTTTTGATGCTTGGGTTGAGTTTGGTGAATACGTTTATCGCCATTGTGGCAACCTTGATTGTGTTTATGCCCATCATTATTCGCCTTTCCCGAAATATTTGGATTAATCTCTTTGTCAAATACGAGCCAGAAGCGGCACGTCAGGGCGCTTCCTCATAGTGTTTTCGAAAACGGACAATATCCATTTCTTGATTTAACTCAGCACCTTTCTCTATCCCGTCGAAAAGCTGTTGCGCTGCATAGGGCGCGATAAGCACTCCTCTAGAACCGAAACCGTTCAAACAAAATAGGTTTTTGTATTGCGGATGTGTTCCTACCAATGGGCGTCTGTCCGTCACTGTGGGTCGGATTCCGGCCACGTGTTTTTTGACCTCAAAGTCGCTTTTCAAAAATGTCTTCAACTTGGTCAATAGTTCGTTTTTGGACGCTTCAGTTGGGACATTGGTTTTGTCCTTCCACTTGTAAGTGGCACCCACGCGATACAAGTTGTCTCCTAAAGGAATGATAAACACTGAGGACTTGATTACCGAACTCTCCTTCAAATCTGGGGCATAAATGGTCAACAACTCACCTTTGGTGCCATTCAGGGGAAGATATGAGAAGAACGGGTTCTGTTTTAGGCCAAAGCCATCCGCAAACACGACCTTGCTTGCTCGTAAATTTTTATACCCTATCCCATCTTTGACAAAATCAAAACTATTATAATGCACGGTTTCATTAAGCAGAACACCCTCATCTTCCAAGAAACCATGATATTTTTCCAACAAGACTTTTGTGTCGACGCGACCCGTATGCAAAACTTGCCCTAGACCAAAGGGTGCGTCAATTTGAGGATTGGTATTGGAAACAATTTCAGAGGACAGAAACTCTGATAAAAAGGGCTTGTCACAGGCTTCAAACCATAGGTTTTGTTCTTCAATTGAGGCAAACCGTCTCAATACTGGAATCTTATAATCCAATTTGGTGGATAACAGTTGCTCTATTTTTTCATAAAAGGGAAGGGCAATCTGCATTTGCTCGGGCGTATTCCATGCCAATGTAAATCGCTTTAAGATTACGGGATTGTACAGACCCCCAGCCACCATAGAAGCTTGTTGCGAGGTGTCGGTAATCATCTTAAACGAACGCCCTTGCTTGCGAAGTACTTCGCAGAAAGAGATTCCGGCGAGTCCGCCGCCGATGACCAGATAATCGAGCATTTGGCAAAAATAAGTATCTCTGGTAGATGTTTAAGGTAACTCGTGTTTGTATTGGGGGCGGACACGAATTGCACTAATTATCACGGATGTTGGGCAAGGAGGGTTAAAGGTGAAGGGTAAAAGGTGGGGGTGGGTTTCGGGTTTTCTTTAATTTATATTGAGCGAAATATATTTAATTGGGAAGGGTTGCGCTTATCCGTCCGACTATGACCTCGTGGCCAGCGCCAGGCTTTTTTTGTTTAATTGAAGTTAGAAAAAAAGGCCAAGCGTTAGCCATGAGTTATAGCCATTGTTGTGCTTTGTTTTAATACCCTAAAGGACTCACGAAATAGTTTGCACCATTTAATATCCTGAAAACATGACCCTTAACCCATTTAGTGCATTTTTAGGTATAACCACTCCATAATTTGCATTTTTATTCTTATTTTTGGATAACAATCCCATAATTTGCATAATGGCATTTGATAGCAATATTTTGGTAAGAAGGATAGAAG
>JBCBCH010000048.1:0-10854 GCA_038530835.1 Bacteroidota bacterium
CCGAAATGACCGAAAAATTGGACGAAAAGACCGTCCAAGGATGGAGAGATGGCATTCCATTAAAACGTGGTGGAACCCCAGACGATGTTGCCAATGCATGTCTGTTCTTGGCTTCTGACCTTTCAGGTTATGTCACCGGTCAAGTGTTGAACGTGGATGGCGGCATGCTAACTTAAATTGTATGGAGGTACGCTCAGTACTACTTATCCTTTTCGCGGTGCTGGCCGCGGCAGTTATTGTTTTTTATCAATATTTCTATAAAAAAAAGGTAACCGGTTACTTACCTTATCTTCTAGCATTCCTTCGTTTCGTAGTACTCTTTTCTGCTTTGCTCTTGCTAATTAACCCTAAAATGGTCAATCGCGAGTACTATGTTGAGAAATCCAATTTGGTATTGTTGGTAGATGATTCGGAATCCATGCAAACTGTACCGGATACTACTAGCATTTTGGAATTTTTGGATAAGGTAAATACAGATGAAACCCTTCAAAATCGCTTTGACATCTTCAACTATCGATTTGGGAATACCGTCAAAGTAAGCGATAGTAGCACATTTGCTGAGACCAATACGGATATCGCCAATGCCTTGAGTCAAACCAATCAAACCTTTTTGAAAGGGAAAACCAACATCCTTTTGTTGTCAGATGGCAATGCCACATTGGGAAGAGACTATGAATACCTTAGGTTCCCCGAACAAAATAAAATGTATAGTTTGATTTTGGGCGACACTACCGCTTATGAAGATTTAAGGGTGGGGCAAGTAAATACCAATAGCTACGCCTTCTTGAAAAACAAGTTTCCCATTGAAGCCAACATATCGTATCGTGGTGAGAGCACAATAAAGCCTACGGTAAGCATCACCCTAAATGGCCGAAGGGTGTATCAAGAAGTGGTTGAATTTTCTGCGAGGAAGACCACCCATACCATCAATCAAAATATTAGTGCGAATAGTGTAGGACTAAAATCCATTGTAGTTCAGGTTGGTACAATGGAGAATGAAAAAAACATCAACAACAATCGTAAAGAGGTTGCGCTAGAGGTCATTGACGAAAAAACGGATGTATTCTTGGTCTCTAACGTATTACATCCAGATATCAGTGCCCTAAAGAAAGCTATTGAATCCAACGAGCAGCGGCAGCTTACCCTATACAACACACAGGAATTGAATACGCAAATGAGTGATGGGGACGTCTTTATTCTCTATCAACCGGATGCCAGTTTCAAAAAAGTATATGAACATATCTTGAAAAGTAACACCGGCGCATGGGTCATTACCGGACCCAATACAGATTGGAATGCTTGGAATCGTTTGCAAACCTTATATCAAAAAGAGAATTTCAATCAAGATGAGGAAGTTTTGCCCAGTCTCAATGCTTCATTCTCCGCGTTCGGTTTTGAGGACCTTTCGGTGGAAAGGTTTCCGCCACTGAGAAGTGGTTTGGGGGAGATTCAAATGCGTACACCCCATGAAGAAATGTTGTTTCAAAAGATAAAAGGCGTGACCTTGGACAAACCGCTTCTTTCATTGTTGAATGTTGAAGAACGCAAGGAAGCTATTTTGTTTGGGCAGGGCATTTGGCGATGGCGAGCCATGGAATATAGGCTCAATAGAGATTTTCAAACCTTTGATGATTTTATCGGCAAGCTCATTTTGTACCTGAGCACCAATGACCGAAAAGACCGATTGGAAGTTAACTACAATCGCATTTTTGATGGTACGACGCCATTGAAAATAACAGCTTCCTATTTTGATGAAAGTTTTGTATTTGATGCCAATGCCGAATTACAGATTTCTCTAAAACGAAGAAACTCAAACTTTGAACGACAAGCACCTTTACTTTTAAAGGGCAATTATTTTGAAACGGACTTAAGCGATTTGGAAGAAGGGATTTACGATTTTACAGTTACGGTAAGCGACGAAAACTTATCCCGTTCCGGTTCTTTTAAGATTCTGAAAAATAACCCGGAACTATTGGTACAGGCAACCAATTATAAGAAATTGACCCGGCTTTCCAACAAAACCGGGGGGGACGTATTCTATCCTGAAGACCTTGAGGTGATAATTAAGCGATTGAGCGAGGATAACGAATTCACTCCAATTCAAAAAAGCAGACAAAATATAGTATCTTTAATAGACTTTGAAATCCTGCTGGCCATCATGGTTTTATGTCTTGCACTAGAGTGGTTCATCAGAAAATATAACGGATTAATTTAAACGAGAATACGAATGGATAGATTACCAAAAATCGGATTGCCCATCATTGTTGGGGTAATCCTAACGATAGTGTTGATATCAAAATCAGCAGTAACCATCGGTTCCGGAGAAGCTGGGGTCTTGTATAAAACCTTTGGAGATGGTGTGGTTACCGATAAACCGCCATTGGGCGAAGGATTTCACCTGGTGGCACCATGGAACAGGGTTTATACCTACGAAGTGCGTCAACAAGCCATTAGCGACAAGATGGCGGTGCTTTCCGTTAATGGTTTGGAAATTAATGTTGATGGAACGGTATGGTATCAACCCGAAGTAGTAAATCTGGGAAAGTTGCACCAAGAAAAAGGAGAAGACTACGTCAACCGTATTTTAGGTCCCGCTATCAGTGCAGCCGCTCGGGAAGTAGTTGGTCGATACACTCCAGAGCAGTTGTATTCCAGCAAACGGGATATTATTCAAAATGAAATTCTTGAGGAAACCCGTAAAGGGGTTGAAGGGCAGTATATTGTGGTAAATCGTGTTTTGGTGCGGGATGTTACTTTGCCACCAACCATCAAGGAGGCAATTGAACGAAAGTTGAAACAAGAACAAGAATCCTTGGAGTATGAATTCCGATTGGTCACCGCGCAAAAAGAGGCAGAGCGTCAACGTATTGAAGCACAAGGTAAAGCCGACGCGAACAAAATCCTTAGTGCTTCCTTAACGGATAAAATCCTTCAGGATAAAGGGATTGAAGCCACATTGAAGCTTTCTGAATCTCCCAATTCAAAGATTGTTGTGGTAGGTTCTGGTGATGCCGGACTACCTCTAATTTTAGGAAATAACTAAAGAAAAGTTTTTCATAAAAAAAATATGTTCTAATTTTACACAGTAATGAAAGGAACAACAACACATCATCATTTGTACTCTTGCGCTCAAGCGAGGTAGAGATGTATGCTTGTGATTGACACAAAATATATTAACCCGTTTGAGAAATCAAACGGGTTTTGTTTTTGAACCCGTTGGGTTTCCAAACCTATTTGAAAACAAATGACCAAAATTCGAATTGCTGTTCAAAAGAGCGGGCGTTTAAACGAAGACTCCCTTAAAATCTTAAAAGATGCAGGAGTTTCCATTGATAATGGCAAGGACCAGCTAAAAGCTACGGCGCGTAATTTTCCGTTGGAAGTGTTTTACCTGCGAAACGGAGATATTCCGCAATACTTAAGGGATGGAGTAGTCGATATTGCTATTATAGGAGAAAATGTTCTGATTGAAAAAGGTAAGGATATCAATATTGCACAACGCTTGAACTTTTCAAAATGTAGGGTTTCTTTGGCCGTCCCAAAATCCATGGAATATAGTTCCGTAAACGATTTTGAAGGGAAGCGTATCGCAACCTCATACCCAAATACCGTAAAAGACTACTTTGCCCTAAAAGGGGTTGATGCAGATTTGCATATCATCAATGGTTCTGTGGAAATCGCTCCAAATATTGGTTTGGCAGATGGTATCTGCGATATTGTTTCCAGCGGAAGCACGCTTTTCAAGAACAATTTGAAAGAAGTAGAAGTTATTTTGAAAAGTGAAGCGGTACTGGCCGTTTCCCCAAAAATTTCTTCGGAACGAAGTATCATTCTAGAAAAACTGCTTTTCCGAATCAAGTCAGTGTTGGAGGCTAGGCATAACAAATACGTACTGCTCAATGCCCCAAATGACAAACTGGATGCCATTTTGGATTTGCTACCAGGGATGCGGAGCCCCACGGTGCTACCTCTGGCGGAGGAGGGTTGGAGTTCGGTACATACCGTAATTCAACAGGATACCTTTTGGGAGGTGATTGATGAACTAAAAGTAAATGGGGCAGAAGGTATTCTGGTATGTCCTATCGAAAAAATGGTACGGTGATGCAACAGATTCGTTTTCCAAAACCTGAAGACTGGTCAGAAGTTCTAAAACGTCCCACCAAGACCGTTGATGAAATCGAAGGCATGGTTGAAACGGTATTTCAGGCGGTTAGAGAATCAGGGGACGCAGCTTTGAAAAAGTATACGGCACAATTCGACAAAGTAGAACTCTCTACCCTTAGAGTTTCTGAACAGGAGATTCAAGAGGCAGTTGCAAAGGTGCCAGAAACATTGAAAAATGCCATAACAACTGCAAAAAAGAACATAGAAGCCTTTCATACGGCTCAAAAAACGGACAAGGTTCAGATAGAAACCATGCCAGGCGTACTCTGCTGGCAAGAAAAGCGTCCTATTCAAAAAGTAGGGCTGTACATTCCAGGAGGTACCGCGCCACTATTTTCAACCATTTTGATGTTGGCCGTTCCCGCTAAAATCGCAGGTTGTGAACAAATTGTCCTTTGCACACCACCAGATAACAATGGGGAAATTAATCCCGCTATCCTTTTTACCGCTCAGCTTTGCGGTGTGGATGCGATGTTCAAAGTAGGAGGAATTCAGGCCATAGGGGCTATGACTTTCGGAACGGATTCCATCCCCTCGGTTTACAAGATTTTTGGTCCTGGCAACCAGTATGTAACGGTAGCCAAGCAAATGGCCACAAAGTTTTGGGTTTCCATAGACATGCCTGCAGGACCAAGTGAACTTTTGGTTGTAGCCGATGATTCCGCGAATCCAGCTTTTGTAGCTTCTGACCTGCTCAGCCAAGCAGAACATGGGGTGGATAGTCAAGTGGTTTTGGTATCTACATCACAGAATCTTTTGGAAGAAGTGGAGAAAGAAATCCAAAAGCAATTGGAAGCTTTGCCTCGCAAAGTTATTGCAACCCAAGCGATGGCCAATAGCAAGTCCATTTTGGTGCAATCAGATACAGAGGCCCTTGAGCTCATCAATTTTTACGGGCCTGAGCACTATATCGTCTGCGTTGAGAACGAGGATTTTTATGTAGAAAACACCCAAAATGCAGGTTCGGTTTTTATAGGGAATTATACCCCGGAAAGTGCAGGGGATTATGCTTCGGGCACTAACCACACCCTGCCTACCAATGGCTATGCAAAGCAATATAGCGGGGTTAACTTGGACAGTTTTACGAAGAGCATGACTTTTCAAAAATTGACGAAGGTGGGAATTCAAAACTTAGGTGAAACCATTGAACTTATGGCAGAGGCAGAAGGGCTACAGGCACATAAAAATGCCGTGACTTTGCGTTTAAAATCGTTGAAAGATTCCTAATCGAAATGAAAAAAGTGTTTGACATAGCGAATCTCATCAGGCCTTCGGTGAAAGCTCTGAAACCCTATTCGTCAGCAAGAGATGAATATGTTTCCGATGGGTCGGAAATGGTTTTTTTGGATGCGAATGAGAATCCATATCCCAATGGCGTAAATCGATATCCAGACCCATATCAACGAAGTTTAAAGGAGGTGCTTGCTTCAATAAAAGGGGTGCCCTCAAAAAATATGTTGCTAGGGAATGGTAGTGATGAAGTTTTGGACCTGTTGTTTCGGGCATTCTGTGAACCGAACGTAGACAATGTGGTCACCTTACCGCCCACGTATGGAATGTATAAGGTTTTGGCGGGGGTCAATGCCGTTGAAAATCGCGAAGTATTGCTTACGAATGAATTTCAACCTGATATAAAGGGTATTTTCAATGTAGTTGATTCAAAGTCCAAACTGTTGTTTTTGTGTTCGCCCAATAATCCAACAGGAAATGCTTTTGGAACAATTTTGATAAAGCAACTTTTGGACGAGTTCGAAGGTTTGGTGGTCATCGATGAGGCCTATATTGATTTTGCTGAGACAGAAAGTTGGCTTAAAACCCTTGATGATTATCCCAACTTGGTGGTCACACAAACGCTCTCTAAAGCGTATGGTATGGCCGGAATTCGTTTGGGGATTTGTTATGCCTCAGAAGAAATCATAACTGTTCTCAATCGCATAAAACCCCCTTATAATGTTAACGAACTAACACAAAAACGCGCGTTGCAACGCTTGGAAAAAGAGGAAGCCATCAAAAAGGAAGTATCGCAAATATTGGAGGAAAAACGACTATTGATGGAAATCTTGGACACCTTACCCTTTGTGAAAAAGGTGTACCCCTCCGAAGCAAACTTCATTTTGGCCAAGGTAGATGACGCAAACAAAAGATACCAACAATTACTAGAACAAAAGGTGGTCGTTCGGAACCGGAGCAATCAGCCTTTATGCGAGAATACCTTACGTTTTACGGTGGGCACCCAATCTGAAAACACAATGCTGATTTCACTCTTAAAACAGATGGCCTAATGGCAAAGAAAGTATTATTTATAGACCGTGATGGCACCTTAATCAAGGAAACGGTGGACGAGCAAATCGATGCCTTTGATAAAATGGTTTTTTATCCGAAGGTCTTCTCTTTTTTAAGTCGAATTGCCCAAGAATTGGATTTTGAGTTAGTGATGATTACCAACCAAGACGGTTTGGGCACTGAAGTATTTCCTGAAGATACATTTTGGCCTGTGCACCATTTTATTATGAAGTCTTTTGAAAATGAAGGAGTGGTATTTGACGCAGTGTATATCGACCGTACCTTTCCAGAAGACAATAAGAATACCCGTAAACCTGGCACCGGACTGCTTACCTCGTACTTTTCAGACGACTATGACCTAGCCAATTCATTTGTGATTGGTGACCGTTTGACAGATATGGAACTGGCAAAAAACCTGGGTGCAAAAGGGATTTTCATCAATGATGAAACGAATTTAGGAACGCAAGAAATTACGGTGGACAAAGCTGCCCTTGAAGCTTTTATTGCCCTGGAAAGCAACGATTGGGAAAAGATATACGAATTCCTTAAGGTTGAACGAAGAATCGCCCGCATCGTACGGAAAACCAACGAAACGGATATTGCTATCACAGTGAATCTGGATGGGACAGGCAAAAGTAATATTCAAACGGGATTGGCCTTTTTCGACCACATGCTGAACCAATTATCTCGCCATGGTCAAATGGATTTGGACATTAAGGTAAAAGGTGATTTGGAGGTTGATGAACACCACACGATTGAAGATACGGCCATTGCGCTAGGAGAGGTTTTCTCAAAAGCGTTAGGCTCCAAGTTGGGGATGGAACGCTATGGATTCTCACTGCCTATGGATGATTGCTTGGCACAAGTAGCCCTTGATTTTGGGGGAAGAAACTGGTTGGTTTGGGAGGCCGAGTTCAATCGCGAGAAAGTAGGGGATATGCCCACGGAAATGTTCATGCATTTTTTTAAATCCTTTAGTGATGGTGCCAAGGCCAACTTGAATATCAAAGCGGAAGGGGTAAACGAACATCATAAAATTGAAGCTATTTTCAAAGCCTTTGCCAAAGCCATCAAAATGGCAGTGAAACGTGATGTGAACAAGATGGTACTTCCCTCAACCAAAGGTATGCTCTAATGGATATACAGATTATTGATTATGGTGCGGGCAATATCCAAAGCATCAAATTTGCCATTCAACGGCTGGGGTATACCGCTCAGTTAAGCAGTGATATCAACGAAATCCGAAAAGCGGACAAGGTGATTTTCCCTGGAGTGGGGGAGGCAAGTTCAGCCATGAAAAAACTAAAAGAAAGCGGACTGGATGCCTTTATTCCCGAGTTAGAAAAACCAGTATTGGGCATTTGTTTGGGCATGCAGCTCATGTGTAATTATTCAGAGGAAGGCGAAACCAAAGGTTTAGGCATTTTTGATGTGGATGTAATCAAATTCGACGACCGTTTGAAAGTTCCACAGATAGGGTGGAACAGTATTTCAAATTTAAAGTCACCCCTGCTTCAAAATGTACCCGAAAAAAGTTTTATCTATTTGGTTCATAGTTTTTATGCACCACTCAGTGAAGACACCGTTGCAACGTCAGAATACGGACTAGAATATAGCGCAGCCTTACACCGTGATAATTTCTATGGAACCCAATTTCATCCCGAAAAAAGCAGCGAAGTAGGCGAACGAATCCTACAAAACTTTCTAATGTTATGAGAAATTACGCTGTTACCATACAAACGGATTTTTCGCTGATGAATCTCGATTTGATTCACGATTACCTCTCCAACCAATCCTATTGGTCAAAAGGAAGGTCTAAGGCTGATGTGGAAAAATCCATGCGCAATTCCCTTTGTTTTGGGGCCTTCACTAACGAAAACGGGCAGATAGGTTTCGCAAGAGTGGCAACTGATTATGTGGTATTTGGATGGATTATGGACGTTTTTGTAGTACCTGGATTCCAAGGGCAAGGCGTTGGCAAACAACTTATGGAGGCTATTGTGCAACACCCTTCGCTTACAAAAATCAATGGATTGGGTTTGCGGACCAACGATGCGCATACCTTGTATCAAAAGTTTGGTTTTGGTCCAATTCCGGATGTGAATACGTGGATGTTTAAAAGTATGCAGTCATGAGAATTATCCCAGCTATTGATATTATTGAAGGGAAATGCGTTCGGCTTTCAAAAGGTGATTATGATACCAAAAAGGTGTACAACGAGCATCCCCTCGAAGTGGCCAAACAGTTTGAGGATTGCGGAGTGAAATACCTGCATCTGGTAGATTTGGATGGCGCGAAGTCCAAACATATTGTAAACTATCCCGTTTTGGAAAAAATTGCCAGCAAAACCAATTTGAAAATCGATTTTGGTGGTGGCTTGAAAACCGATGAAGACCTTAAAATTGCTTTTGACTCTGGAGCTCGACAAATTACGGGAGGGAGTATCGCCGTCAAAAACCCTGAAATCTTCTTGAGTTGGATAAACCAATATGGGCCAGAGAAAATTATCCTTGGTGCGGATGTCAAAAATGGGACGATTGCGATTTCCGGTTGGTTGGAAGAATCAAAACAACGGTTGAATCCTTTCGTAAAAAAATACCAATCCAAGGGTATCCGCTATGTCATTTGTACGGATGTGAGCAAAGATGGGATGTTGGAAGGACCAGCCTTTGAGGTTTATAAGGAACTTTTGAATCATACTCAAAAAACGACAACCCAAATTACCGATAGTGGTGTCATGGACGAAACCATTACGGGAATTCATTTGATTGCTAGTGGTGGTATTAGTGGGATTGGTGATTTGGAAGCATTGGATGACTTAGGATGCGAAGGGGCTATTTTGGGCAAGGCCATTTATGAGGAACGGATTTCATTGAAAGCGTTGGAAAACTATATTTTGGCACATGGTACCTGAACGAAATTTTCAATCGGAGTTCATAAAGCAATGCCACTATCGCATGGATGAAAGTTTGCGAATGGTCAAACGTTCCTTAGAGCAACTTTCTGAAGAAATGATTTGGCAAAAACCGAATGCAGTTACCAATAGCATCGGAAACCTGATATTGCATCTATGCGGGAACATTACCCAATATGGGATTGCGTCCTTGAGAGGAGAGGCGGATGAAAGGGATAGGGATTTGGAATTTAGCACCACGGAGGGATGGGAAAAAAAAGCACTTATCACAAAACTTGAAAGTACCGTAAATGAAGCGAAAGCTATTTTCGAACAGCTACATCCGGAGGCATTTTTGGAAGAAAAAGGTGTTCAAGGATTTTACTTTTCCGGTATCGGTCGCATGTTGCATGTGGTCGAGCATTTGTCATATCACACAGGGCAAATTGCGCTATGGACCAAAATGCTGACCGAAAAAGATTTGGGTTTTTATGAAGATTTTGATTTGAACCAAAAAAATGAATCCTAAACCATGTTGACGAAACGAATCATCCCCTGTTTGGACATTAAGGACGGAAGAACTGTTAAAGGCGTGAACTTTGTCAATTTAAGGGATGCCGGCGACCCAGTTGAGCTGGCTGCAGCTTATGCTCAAAAGGGCGCTGATGAATTGGTGTTCTTGGATATCTCCGCTACAGAAGAAAAGCGAAAAACCCTTGCTGATTTAGTGTACAGGGTTGCAGAAAAAATAAATATCCCTTTTACCGTTGGCGGCGGGATTCGTTCCAGCGACGACGTGGATATTTTGCTCAAGAATGGGGCCGATAAAATTTCCATCAATTCTTCTGCAGTGAAGAACCCTGAACTTATCAATGAGTTGGTTGCCAAATTTGGTTCACAATGTATTGTGGTCGCAATTGATGCCAAACAAATTGAAGGCCAATGGAAAGTGCACTTGGTTGGAGGAAAGGTCCCTACGGAACTGGATTTGTTCGATTGGGCAAAAGAAGTGGAAGAAAGAGGTGCTGGAGAGATATTGTTCACTTCAATGGACCATGATGGCACCAAAAATGGCTTTGCCAATGTGGCCTTGCAAAAATTATCCAGAATGCTTAAAATTCCCATTATCGCTTCCGGCGGTGCAGGAGAAATAGAACATTTTACGGAGACTTTTCAACTAGGGGAAGCCGACGCAGCGCTTGCGGCTAGCGTATTCCACTTTGAGGAGATTGAGATTAATGACTTAAAAAGAAATCTAAAACAACAGGGCATTCCTGTAAGATTATAAGATATGGAAGTAGATTTTGACAAATCGCCTGATGGTTTGGTTCCTGCAATCGTTCAGGATGCTGTAACCAAAAACGTCTTGATGCTTGGATACATGAATGCCGAGGCGCTACAAAAAACACTGGATACTCAAAAGGTCACTTTTTTCAGTCGTTCAAAACAACGTTTGTGGACCAAAGGAGAGACCAGTGGAAATTTTTTGGAGTTGGTTCGTATCGAAGCAGACT
>JBCBCH010000049.1:0-10788 GCA_038530835.1 Bacteroidota bacterium
GTTAATTGAAACAATCCAACTTGAGAAGACAAGTAGCCTGAGTTTTCCATAATAATATTGTTAGCTTTGGAAATCTTGATATGTTTTTATGAAAAAAAGATTACACCTGCTTTTTCTCGGAATTTGCAGCTTGCTAACCGGACAAGAAATCCAATCTCCATCCGAATTTTTAGGGTACGAACTAGGAACCGAGTTCACCAGACATCATGAAGTAATCGACTACTATCGCTACCTATCGGAACAGGCGCCAAAAAACATGAAACTTACCTTTTATGGCAAAACCAACGAAAGGCGCCAGCTTTTACTAGCCTTTATTAGTTCCGAGGAAAACATGGCGAATCTTGAAAGCCTTAGAGCCGAACATATCAAATCCACAGAAGGTAGCGGTTCAGCTTCCAAAGCCATTGTTTGGTTAAGCTACAATGTGCACGGTAACGAAAGTGTTGGAACCGAAGCCTCATTGCAAACCATCTATGAACTATTGACCACTAAAAAACAGTATCTGGAGAACACCATCGTCGTTATTGACCCCTGTTTAAATCCAGATGGAAGGGAGCGGTATATCAACTGGTACAACCAATACAAAAACAATCCAGGAGAACTGGACCCCAACAGCAAGGAACACCACCAACCCTGGTGGTCGGGTCGTAGCAATCACTATATGTTCGATTTGAACCGGGATTGGGCATGGCTCACACAAGTAGAGAGTCGCGAGCGTTTAAAAGTGTACAACAAATGGTTGCCCCACGTGCATGTCGACTTCCATGAGCAAGGGGTAGACAATCCGTATTATTTTGCGCCCGCGGCGGAGCCTTATCATGAGGTCATTACACCTTTTCAAAGAGCCTTTCAGGTGACTATGGGTAAGAATCACGCCAAATATTTCGATAAAGAGGGCTGGTTTTACTTCACTAAAGAGATTTTCGATTTGTTTTATCCCAGTTATGGGGATACCTACCCTACCTACAACGGAGCGATTGGGATGACCTACGAGCAAGGCGGAAGCGGTAGAGCGGGTCTTGGTATCTTGACCAAAATTGGGGACACACTCACCCTAAAAGATAGAATTGCCCACCACCATACCACCGGCCTTTCAAGTGTTGAAGTGTCCGCTCAAAACGTGGCAAAACTGAATGAAGAATTCAAAAAATTCTATCGAAACAAAAACTTCACTTACAAAAGCTACCTCTTGCAAGGCGATGTCAAGAAAAGGGAAGCTTTGGAAAAACTACTCAAGGCGCATGACATTTCTTATGGTTACGCCAAAAGTACTGGGCAAATCAAAGGATATTCCTATACAAAAAGCAACCAAGGCAGTGCTACTTTGGACCAAAAGACCCTCGTGGTGTCTACACAGCAAACCAAAGGAACCTTGGTCAAGGTTTTGTTCGAACCCAAATCAAAACTTACTGATTCCCTAACGTACGATATTACGGCTTGGTCACTGCCTTACGCCTATGGATTAGATGCTTGGGCGATCAAAAGCGATGTGCCTTATGACCCGGTGGAAGGCGAGGGAGACCTACCGCCCGTAAACAACATCTCAGAAAATGCCTATGCCCATATCGCAAATTGGAATGGCATGACCGATGCGAGATTTTTAGCAGCGCTTTTAAAAGAAGGGATTCGGGTACGTAAAGCTAATCATCCGTTTACGATTGAAGACAAATCTTATGCGAGGGGCAGTCTTATCATTACCAAATCGGACAACAAGAATTTGAAAGAGTTCATTCCAAAGTTGAAAAAAATCGCAAAGGAGCACGGTGTCGCACTAAACGCAACACCTACTGGTTTTGTAGAAGAAGGAAAAGATTTTGGTTCCGGCTATGTACAAATGGTGGAAAAGCCTAAAGTTGCCGTATTGACTGGAAAACCTACTTCAACCCTAAGATTCGGAGAGATTTGGCACTTCTTTGAGCAACAATTGAACTATCCTGCCACCATAATCGATGCTTCTTACTTCAAGGCGGTTGACCTAAAAGACTATACGGTTCTAGTGCTCCCAAGTGGCGGTTATAATTCGTTTATGAGCGAAGCCACCAAAACCAAGCTGAAAAACTGGGTGCGTTCCGGAGGAACGCTAATCAGCATGGGAGGCGCATTATCCGCTTTAGCAGATAAGGAAGGATTTAGCCTAAAAAAGAAAGAAAAGGCAAAAGATTCGGCAAAAACCCAACCCAAACCCCATAAGGACGCCCAACGCGAACGTATTAAAAATGCTATTACCGGAGCAATTTTTAAAGCAAAGGTGGACAATACGCACCCCCTCGGTTTTGGTTATACAAATGCGTATTTCACCTTAAAGCTGGGTACCCGTAATTATCAATATCTTAAAAATGGGAATGTGGCCTATCTCGAAGAAAGTGCTGCGCCTGTTTCCGGTTTCGCGGGAAGTGCTGCCAAAAAACAGCTGGACAAGACCCTGATTTTCGGTTCGGAAAAAATGGGAAAAGGTAACGTGGTGTACATGGTCGACAATCCATTGTTTAGAGGTTTTTGGGAGAATGGGAAGTTGTTCTTCGCCAATGCCATTTTTATGTTGGATTAAAACCTTTTAAGGTTCACCACAAAGAAAAACCGTTAAGAGAGACCTTTCCCAAGCATTCACGAAAGCTTGGAAATGACCCAATTTGCTAAAACTCCAAACTTCAGCTGTCAAGCGCGTTTTTATAAAGTGTAAAAAATTTTGAGGACGGGGCACATCAAAATATATCCCTTTTGAAACAAGTTTCTCGAATACTGGAAACCCTTATGAGCCGTGACAACAACTTGAAAAAAACCATATGGATTCAAGGAAACCGATGCAAATTAACAATGTATATCCTTAAAAATCATTATATTAAGGTAATATCAAATAAACAGCTCGTCACAATGAAAAAGAAAAAACATCATCATCATCCTTACTGTATTCAAGCCGTTTGGATGCTATTGGCCCTTTTTGTGGTCCTGCCCTGTGCCGCCTTTCAACAACAGGCTGAGGATTTTAAATCATACAAAGGTGAAGTTTTGGATGCTTCGTCCAAAAAAGCCTTGATTTTTGCCAACTTAGCTGTAGAGGGAACAAACATCAGCACGGTAACCAACTCTGAAGGTGAATTTCTCCTTAAAATTCCAGAATCGGATACCTCCAAAAAATTGGTTGTCTCTTTTTTGGGATACAAAAGTGTGTCCCTTGACATAAGTACCCTTACGCCAAGTAAAAATCGAATCGTATTGGAAGTGTCGGTCACCCAATTATCAGAAGTAGATTTAAAAGCGCCAAAAAATGCTGCGAACCTGGTAAGAGAAACACTGCTTCGTAAAGGGGAAAACTATTTTGACGACCCTACTTTAATGACGGCGTTTTATCGGGAAACCATTAAAAAACGTAGGAAGAACGTATCGCTCTCCGAGGCCGTGGTCAATATTTACAAATCCCCGTACAATTCAGGTAAAAGAGATGCAGTAGAGCTGTACAAAGCCCGAAAAAGCACGGATTACAGTAAGCTGGATACCCTTGCGCTCAAATTACAAGGGGGTCCGTTCAACACTTTGTACATAGATGTGATGAAGTATCCTGAGTATATTTTCTCCAATGAACTTTTTGAAAACTATGAATTCACTTATGTTCGGTCTACCCGAATCAATGACCAACTCGTATTTGTAATTCAGTTTGAGCAACTACCCAACATTATTGACCCCTTGTACATGGGCGAGTTGTTTATCGATGCCGAGAAAAAAACGTTGGTAAGTGACGTGTACTACTTAAAAATTACTGATAGAAATCTCGCCGCACAGCTTTTCGTTCGTAAAAAACCGGCCAAGGTACGGGTATGGCCAACCCAAGTAGCCTACAGAGTGGATTATCGCGAAAAAGAAGGCAAATGGTACTATGGCTATAGCAACGTACTGTTGGAATTTAAGGTAAACTGGAAATCTAAACTGTTCAACTCCGTTTATAGCATGTCTGCAGAGATGGCCGTTACTGATTGGGAAAAGAACCAATCGGGTGCCGCCCCCAACAAAGAGGAAAGAATAAAGAAAACCATCATTCTCAGTGATGAAGCCATCGGTTTTTCAGACCCTGATTTCTGGGGAGAATACAACATCATTGAACCCGAAAAATCAATTGAATCAGCCATTCGAAAAATACAGCGACAGCTAAGGCGTTCCTCCCAAAGAAACGGTACTGCTATTCCATAAACCGCAGCCTATTCTGGATACGCAATTTATTTTTTGCAAAAATCCCAAGAAACCGTGAAACATTTTTCACGGTTTCTTGTTTTTAATAGGTAAACTACATTATCAATCTTTGTAAAGTGGTTAAAAAACCAATGAAAATCCAATCCAAAATTCAACGTGCTGTTTATGAAAAACGTAGTTCCTAGATTTGAACGCCCTTTAAAAAGCAAAGAAGACCCAATTGTGGATGTCGCCCATTGGGATAAAGCCATGGACGCCTACGATGCGAAAGACTTTCGCAGGGCGCTGCTGGAAACCATCAATTATATCAATCCTGCGTTGCTCAACGGAAAAGCAACTGATAGGGCTATCAACATCATTCAAGGGCAAGGCTCGGCCCACGTACATATTGAAATTGATTCGGAAACCTTTAGTGTAAAAGTTCCTTTTTTGAGCGTGGTCGACCAAACCAATAAGGTTGCTTTGTTCCGGAAGATTGCCGAGGTGAACTTCAATCCTTTGACCTTGGCTCAAATTCGGTTGAAAGAAAACACCCTTTGGTTCGAGTACGAAACTCCGATTGCGCTTTGTCAACCTTATAAAGTGTATGACGTACTAAGGGAAATAAGCGTTTATGCGGATAATTATGACGACGAGTTCATCGAGAAATACAAGGCAGACTTTTACCAAGAGCCCAAAACGGTTCCTTTGACGGAAGCTGAAAAAGAGCAAGTTTGGCAGCAAATCGACAATGTATTGACCGATTACAAAAACTACAGCGCTTTTTTCAAGGAAAAACGATGGGATGACTTCTTATGGGACATTTCCGTCATCTCCATCCTTAAAATCGTGAATATGCCCTATGTGCACGGTTCACTTCGCACCAAATTGGAAGAATACGTCACCAACTTGTTTAACGGTCAAATAGACTTTAAATATCGTATCGACAAGGGCACAAAATTCATGCAAACCCTTTGCGAAAAATCAAAAGAGGAGTTTTTGGAGGATATCTATCATGCAGAGTCTTTGATTTCTTTAAAATGGCGAAGTTCCACCCAAATTTTGCAGAATGATGCCAAAAACATGGAAAACAACGTCAACAAGTACGTGAAGGATAGGGATAACCTCATGCTTTGCTACTATTTACAATATTCCTTTTTGCATATCATCTACAATTACAATCTGGAAGAAAACCACAAAAATGCCATCTACGATGTATTGGAAAAGGTTTCCGGTAAGGAATTGCATGTTGCCGGGCCATTACTGCTAAAAACGTACTACAGCTTTTTGGATGGAACTACCAAAGCAGCAAAGCCAAGCGCTGGAACGAAAAAAGGACTTTTCTCAAAACTATTCGGTTAACAAAAAGCTACATCATGGAAAACATCAAAAAATCAGTATTTAAGATTGTCACGGCCTCTGGAACCGGTAGTGGTTTTGTAGTGGGCGGATATGATTTAATCATCACCAATTACCACGTCATCAAAGGAGATAAGGTGGTAGCGGTTGAGGACTATAAAAAAGATAGACAGGTAGCCCATGTAGTTATGGTTAACCCAGAAGTTGACCTCGCTTTTTTGCATATAGATGGGTTTAAAAACACCGCAAACGATATCAGCTTACAGAATGATATTGTGGTGGCCAATGCGCAAAAGGTATATATCAACGGATATCCCTTTGGAATGCCGTATACCATCACTGAGGGGATTGTTTCAGCCACGAATCAACCTATGGGCAACCGACAGTACATTCAAACCGATGCTGCCGTCAATCCAGGGAATTCAGGAGGGCCTATGTTGAACGAAGCAGGCGTATTGGTCGGGGTGACGACGGCCAAGTTCAATAATGCCGATAATGTTGGATTTGGTATCAAACATTCCGATTTGATTAAGGAACTCAACGATTTTACCTTTGACGACAATGCCTATCGCGTAAAATGCAATTCTTGTGACCATTACACCATAGAGGAATCTGAGTTTTGCTCCAACTGCGGAAACTCTTTGGATATTTCCATTTGGGAGGAGTTCGAAAAGAGCCATTTTGCCAAATTCGTTGAAAATGCCTTGGAAGAATTGGGTATGAACCCAGTTTTGGGAAGAGCAGGACGTGATTTTTGGGAATTCCATCAAGGTAGTGCCCTGATTCGAATCTTCGTTTTTAAGCGAGATTATTTAGTGGCCACTTCACCCCTGAATAAATTGCCAAAGCAAAACTTGCAAGCGCTGATGACCTATCTTATCGGGGAAGTTGTGGACCCTTACTATTTGGGCATTCATCAAAACAACATTTACCTATCGTACCGTACGCATCTTTCCGACATTTTTACGGACCATGCCGATACCATCAAGGAAAACATAAAAAATCTTGCGCTCAAGGCGGATGACCTCGATAACTTTTTTATGGACATCTATGGTTGCGAAATGGCTATTGAGTCCAAGGAAGAAAATTGAAAAAGGCCCTTTACGGGCCTTTTCCTATTTGGTTTGAGCATTATTTCTTAAACTCGGTCAAAGTACGTTTGATAATAGCAACGCAATCCAACAATTGGTCTTTTGTCATGACCAATGGTGGTGCAAACCGGATGATATTGCCATGCGTTGGTTTCGCAAGCAGTCCATTATCACGTAGGGCCAAACAGATATCCCAAGCAGTTGAGCTATCTTCAGTATCGTTGATTAAAATCGCGTTTAGCAATCCTTTGCCACGCACTTTCAGCACCAAATCATTGGTTTCAATGAATTTTGCCAACTCGGAGCGGAAAAGTTCTCCCAATACCTCGGCATTTTCGGCCAATTTTTCCTCTTTGACCACCTCAAGCGCCGCCATGGCTACTTGACAGGCCAATGGATTTCCCCCAAAGGTTGAACCGTGCTCTCCAGGTTTGATGGTCAACATAATCTCATCGCTAGCCAAAACTGCTGAAACTGGGAAAACACCACCAGAAAGCGCCTTCCCCAAAATCAAAATATCTGGTTTTACGTTTACATGGTCACAGCACAATAGCTTTCCGGTACGTGCAATTCCGGTTTGCACTTCGTCCGCAATGAATAAAACGTTCGCCTCTTTACAAATTGCATATGCTTGCGTCAAGTATCCTTCATCCGGAACGTTCACGCCAGCTTCTCCTTGAATCGGTTCTACCATAAATCCTGCAACGTTAGGGTCTTTTACCGCTTCTTTCAGCGCTTCCAAATCATTGTAAGGAATAATCTCATAGCCCGGCATGAAAGGACCAAAACCACTAGTACTGGAAGGGTCAGTAGAGGAAGAAATCGCTCCGAGCGTCCTTCCCCAGAAATTTCCTTCTGCAAAAATCATTTTCGCCTGATTGGCCGGTACGCCTTTTACGGTATACGCCCACTTTCGAGCTAGTTTTACCGCTGTCTCGCCCCCTTCAACACCAGTATTCATGGGCAAAACCCGGTCGTACCCAAAAAAAGAGGTGATAAATTCTTCATAACGCCCCAACACATTGTTGTAAAAGGCTCTTGACGTAAGGGTCAAGGTGCTTGCCTGCTCGTTTAGGGCATTCACAATTTTGGGGTGGCAGTGCCCTTGGTTTACCGCCGAATACGCCGATAGAAAGTCGTAATACTTCTTTCCTTCCACATCCCAAACAAAAACGCCTTCACCACTACTCAATACTACTGGAAGTGGATGATAATTGTGCGCACCATACTTGTTTTCCAATGCAATCGCTTGCTCTGATGTCATTTGTTCTAAAACAGCCATCTTTAAAAATTTTCAATGTTGATAAAGTGTCTATTCCTTCTGTACCTTTATCCTTTCGAAGTGTCGAAAATTCAGCGTAGGAGAGAAATCATCCTTGTAGAGCCTGCAAATTACAAATATTTGTTCCACACCCAAAGTTTTAAACGGGTCGAAATGCCAAATCAATACGCTACCTGGGACCACCCTAAAACCTTACTTTTGCCCCATGCGAAAAAGGAACACCCGTAAAGTTTTTGAGCAGGTTGAAGTAACGGATGCCGGTGCCAAAGGAAAAGCCATTGCGCACGCGCCGGATGGAAGGGTTATTTTTTTGTCCAATGCCGTTCCTGGGGATATTGTGGACATCATAACCACCAAAAAAAGAAAGGCCTACTACGAAGGTCGAGTTCTGAAAATCCATAGCGAATCCGACAAAAGAACAACACCCAAATGTTTGCATTTTGGGGTTTGTGGCGGTTGTAAATGGCAAAATATGGAGTATGTGCATCAACTCGCCTACAAACAAAATGAAGTAGAAAATCACCTCAGACGCATCGGTAATGTTTCCTTGCCTGAAATTTCGCCGATAAAAGGTTCCAAACAAACCTATTACTATCGCAATAAAATGGAATTTTCATTTTCTAGCAGCCGTTGGCTCACTGAAGATGAAGTCAGTAGTGGAAATCCCATCGAAAACCGTAATGCCTTAGGATTCCATATTCCAGGTATGTGGGACAAAATCTTGGACTTGAAAGAGTGCCATTTACAAGATGAACCTTCCAACACTATTCGTTTGGCCATCAAAGCCAAAGCTGAGGCCTTGGATATGCCCTTTTTTAATCCTAAAGCACGTACTGGTCTATTGCGTACCGCAATGATACGTATGGCTTCCACGGGAGACCTTATGGTGCTTATCCAGTTTTTTGAAGATGATCAAGCAAAACGAACGGCCCTGCTACAATACTTGCAAGATACTTTTCCACAGATAACATCGCTACTTTTTGTAATCAACCAAAAAGCCAATGACACCTTATATGACCAAGACATAATCCTTTTTTCTGGTAATGAACACATTATGGAGGAAATGGAAGGCCTTCGTTTCAAAATCACGGCAAAATCCTTTTATCAGACCAATTCCCATCAAGCATACGAATTATACAAATTGGCCCGTGAATTTGCAGAACTTTCGGGGAATGAGCTGGTATATGACTTATACACCGGAACCGGAACCATTGCACAGTTTGTAGCAAAGTATGCTAAAAAAGTGGTTGGTGTAGAGGCCGTTCCTGAAGCTATCGCGGATGCCAAAACCAACGCTGAAAACAACAATATCCAGAATGTGGAATTTGTGGTTGGCGATATGAAAAAGGTCTTTACCAATGCCTTTGAGAACCAATACGGTCATCCCGATGTGGTTATCACCGACCCGCCAAGAGATGGCATGCATAAAGATGTGGTCGAAAAGCTGCTAGAGGTCGCTCCCAAGCGCATTGTGTACATCAGTTGTAACAGTGCTACGCAAGCTCGCGATTTGGCCTTACTGAAAGAAAAATATACCGTTTTGAAAGTACAACCTGTAGATATGTTTCCACAAACCCATCACGTTGAAAATATCGTACTTTTGGGCAAACAGGAATGATTATTGCTGAGAATTAGTTTTTAAAACTGCATGAAGAAACGTTTTATCCTGGTATTGGTGCTGATGGTATTCATCCAATTTAGTGCCTGTGAAAAAGATGACATTTGCGTGGATGGCGATACCCCAAACCTGGTCATCGGTTTTTTCGATGCCATTGACACAGCCGACGCGAAAACCGTGACCCTCTTGCGAATCAAAGAAACCACTTTGGATACCACCCTGGGAACAGGTGATTTTGACCGAACCAGTACCCGTGACTCTATCGGGGTCCCCTTACGCACAAACGAAGACAACATCACATTTGCTGTTATTACCGATTCTGCCGATAGTGATACCGACAACGAAGAAACTGGCAATATCGACACCTTGCGCATCACCTACAACCCCAGAGAAGAATTTATCTCCCGTGCTTGCGGATTTGTAGTCCAATATGATAATATCGCCATTGAGCTCACCACTGATGATGACAATTGGATTCAAGACATCAATGTAGTACAAACCGATATTGAAAACGAGAACAACATCCATGTCAAGATTTTCCACTAGTATCATTATGCTTTTGGGTACCTTGACCTTAGGGTATGCCCAAGATAGACCCCAGAATCCCCCGGAAGACGCTGCAAAGGACAGTGTTGAATACAAACAAAGCTACGGGCTTCGAGTGGGAGCCGACCTTAGTCGTTTGGTACTTTCCTTTACGGACGAAAACTACCAAGGCTTGGAACTGGTAGGCGATTATCGGTTGACCCAAAAGCTCTATATCGCTGCTGAAATTGGGAATGAGGAAAAGACCCAAACCGAGGAATTGGACAATATCGCTTTGTACGATTACACCAGTTCAGGAAGCTATATTAAAGCAGGTATTGACTGGAATACCTACGAAAACTGGTATGGCATGAACAATGTTATCACCATTGGTGGCCGCTATGCCTTTTCAAGTTTCAGTCAAACCCTGAACGATTATGTGATTTACAATTCCGACCGCTTTTTCAATGAAGATGTTTTTTTGCCTGGAGCTCAGCCTAACGAAGAATTTTCAGGATTGAACGCTTCTTGGTTAGAGTTTGTTTTAGGGGTAAAAGCCGAGCTTTTCGCAAATATCTATTTGGGCGTCAGTGCGCGTTTGGGATTCTTGATTACGAACAAGGAAGCGGACCGTTTTCCCAATCTTTGGATTCCCGGCTTCAATCGGGTCACCGATGGAAGCAATTTTGGGGTGGGTTACAACTATTCCATCTCCTATTTTATCCCCCTTTATAAAAAGACCAAAAAGAAGA
>JBCBCH010000050.1:0-10780 GCA_038530835.1 Bacteroidota bacterium
GTATCCTAAAGAAGGAAACCCACTTTGGGAAGATTATTCTACCAAAGCAGTGGTACAAACCTTGGTTACGTATTCAAAACACACTTTCGATTATCCATACCACAAAGCAATTTCGGTCCATGCCAAAAACCAAGGGATGGAGTATCCCATGATTTGCTGGAATTACGGTCGACCAAATGAAGATGGCACCTATAATGATAGAACCAAGTATGGGATGATCAGTGTAATCATTCACGAAGTAGGACACAACTACTTCCCCATGATTGTAAACTCTGACGAGCGCCAGTGGGGCTGGATGGATGAAGGATTGGATACGTTCATGCAATACTTAACGGAGCAAGAGTTTGGGAAGAACTTCCCAGAGGTTGTTGCCCCAAATGATAAGTATCCATCACGTCGAGGGGAGCCTGCTAAAGTGGTGCCTTACATGAGCGGAGACCAAGATTATATTGCGCCTATTATGTCGAACCCCGAAAATGTATATAGTTTAGGACCAAATGCCTATGGCAAACCCGCTACGGCCTTGAACATTTTGAGAGAAACGGTGATGGGCGAAGAATTGTTTGACCATGCTTTCAAAACCTATGCGCAACGTTGGATGTTCAAACACCCAACTCCAGAAGACTTTTTCCGCACTATGGAAGATGCCTCTGCTGTTGATTTGGATTGGTTCTGGAGAGGATGGTTCTACACCACGGATTATGTAGACATAGGAGTTAAAGAAGTGAAGAAATTCTACGTTAGCTCTGAGCCTAATGCCGAAATGAAAAAGTATATGGAAGACCGTAACGTTACGGAAGCGGATTTCCCTCCATTGGTGTATTTGGTAGAAGAAAGCAGTGAGGATTTCAATGAAAACCTTAAAGGCAAAGCTCCATCTGAAACTTCCCAAAACCTAAAGGAGTTCATGATGGACAACATGACCGCTGAAGAAAGAGCTCAAGTAAAAGAGCCAAAATACTTCTATGAAATAACGTTTGATAAGCCAGGAGGTATTCCAATGCCATTGATTGTGGAGTACACTTACGCCGATGGTACTAAAGAGAGTATCACCTATCCGGCAGAAATTTGGAGAAAAAACGATAGCGAGGTAACGCGCGTAATGGCGACCGAAAAGGAGTTGACCAATATCGTAATTGACCCAAAATTGGAAACTGCCGATATCGATACGGAAAACAATAGCTGGCCCAAGAAAGAAGAAAAATCTGATTTCAGTAAATTCAAAGACAGCATTAAAGGAAAATAGTCCTTAAGGATTTTAGATAAAAAAGCCCCGTGTTTTCACGGGGCTTTTTGTTTGGCAACCCAACTTCTGGTTATATTTGTCATATGTACATGTTGTTCATTAGCGGAGCCGAGATTTTTTTCATCCTCTTTATCGTGGTTATGGTTTTTGGGGCAGATAAGTTGCCTGGTATTGCCAAAGGATTGGGAAAAGGTATGCGCCAATTGCGTGATGCGACCGATGATATTAAGCGTGAAATCCAAAAAAGCGCTGAAAAACAGGGCATAGACACTGACTTTACCAAAGATATCCGTGAAGAATTGAACGAAGTGAAGAAAAATGTGGATGAAGTAACCGGAACCATTAAAAGAAAATAGGTTCCATGCTCGATGGGCTCATACAATGGGATAAAGATTTTTTAGTCTACCTAAATTCCCTGGGCTCTTCAAAATATGATTCATTTTGGCTTATCATCACCAGAATAGATGTCTGGATACCCCTCTTTTTACTCTTTGGCTTTTTGATTTTTAGAAAAGCACCACGTAAAACAGGATGGTTGCAACTCAGTTTTGTACTGGTCTTTGCATTGTTCATCACCTTGTTGTCCAAAGGAGTCAAAATCTTGACCCATCGTTTGCGCCCCTGCAATGACCCTGAAATCAATAGATTCATGCGAATTCTCGATACGCCTCATGATTTTAGTTTCTTCTCAGGGCATGCCTCCAGTTCTATTGGTATAACCTTATTAGTGATGCTGTTTTTAAAGGACCGCTATAAATGGGTGGCCGTCTTTCTCATTTGGCCCTTTTTGTTTGCCTACAGCAGATTGTATTTGGGCGTTCACTTCCCTTTGGACGTTTTGGTAGGAGGTTTGGTAGGTGTAGTATGTGCGTTATTGTTCTACAAATACTATCAAACCCTTAAAGTACGCGAGACAACGTCAGGCCATCCCGAATAGGGAGCAAAACCGTTTCTACTCTGAGGTCCTCTTTCAGCTTTTTGTTGTAAGCCATCAACGCTTGGGTTGCATAATCCGTAGACTCTACTTCTTCCACTACCTTCCCAGACCAAAGCACATTATCGGATAGAATAATGCTACCAGGCCTTACTTTTTCCATCACCGTTTCAAAGTAAGCGTCGTACTCCATTTTATGCGCATCGATGAACACCAAATCAAAAGGCCCTTCGAGATTAGGAATAATTTCCAGGGCATTTCCAATGTGTTGAACAATTTGTGAACGATACACGCTTTCACCAAAATAGCGTTGTTGTAAATCATAGAGCTCTTCATTGACCTCAATAGTATGAAGTTCCCCTTCGGAATGCATTCCTTCCGCAAGGCATAAAGCCGAATATCCGGTATAGGTTCCTATTTCAAGAATTCGTTTCGGCTGAATCAGTTTGGAAAGCATACTCAAAACCCTTCCTTGAAAATGTCCCGTAATCATTCTGGGTCGTACGACTTTTAAATGGGTTTCCCGAGTAAGTTTGGCCAGCAATTTGGGTTCGTTCTCTGAATGTTCAGCGATGTAGGATTCTAAAACTGCGGAAAGAAAATGCATACTTTGTTTTCGCAAAAATAGAGAAACCTGTACTTTCAAAAGATAGAAATGAGACTATGGAAAAAGAGTATATCATTCGAGAAGCAACACTAAACGATTTAGCGGTTTTAAAGGATTTTGAGCAAGAAATCATTGCAGCTGAAAGACCTATGGACCCCACGCTTAAGCCGGGAAAAATCTCTTATTATGATCTTGCAGAGTACATTGAAGACAAAAATAAATGTGTTCTGGTCGCGGAAAGTAACGGAGAACTTATTGCTTCGGGCTATGCGATACCGAAAACTGCCAGACACTATCTCAACCATGATACCTATGCTTATTTGGGATTCATGTACACGATACCCCTATGGCGTGGTAAAGGAGTTAACAAGGCCATAGTAGAAGGATTAAAGGAGTGGTCCAAGGCGGTGGGTTATACAGAGCTTCGGTTAACCGTATACAACGTCAACGAAGGAGCGATTCGTGCGTATGAAAAAGCAGGTTTTAAAAGACACTTTATCGAAATGCGATTGGGGTAGTATACAGCCGAATCGACTATCAAGCCTTATTTTTGTAAAAAGCCATGTCCATGTACCAAAACACTCTGGAATTCGCACAAAGTCTTGACGAAAAAGACCCATTACGGAAGTATCGGGAGCAATTCCACTTTCCGCAACATGAAGGGCGGGATGTCATCTATTTTACTGGAAACTCTTTGGGATTGCAGCCCAAATCCGCACAAAAGTATGTAGACGACGTGATGAAGGACTGGCGCGAGATGGCTGTAGAAGGACATTTCTACGCCGATAAACCTTGGTGGGATTATCACGAACGGCTGGCAGCAGGCATGGGAAAGGTTCTTGGCGCAAAACCTGAGGAAATCTCCATCATGAACACATTAACGGTGAACTTGCACCTCTTGATGGTTTCCTTTTATCGTCCCACGCCAACACGCTTTAAAATTCTTTGTGAGGAAAAGGCCTTCCCATCGGACCAATACATGTTGAAAAGCCAACTGCGTTTCCATGGCTTGGACCCAGATGAAGCTTTGATTGAAGTGAAAAAACCTGAAGGAAAGCACGCTTGGGAGACGCAAGATATTTTAGATGCGATTCATGCGAATGCAGATGAAATTGCCTTGGTCTTGATGGGTGGGGTGAATTATTACAACGGACAGGTTTTGGACATGCAGGCGATTACAGAAGCAGGCAAAGCCGCTGGGGCCATGGTTGGTTGGGATTTGGCTCATGCCGCGGGTAACGTAGCCATGTCGCTCCACGATTGGGATGTGGATTTTGCGGCTTGGTGCAGTTATAAATATCTGAATAGCGGACCCGGGAACGCCTCTGGAATTTTCGTCAATGAAAAATATTTAAATCAAAAGGATATTCCACGATTCGAAGGGTGGTGGGGGACCAAAAAAGAAACTCGATTTTTAATGGAACCGGAGTTTGACCCTATCCATACTGCGGATGCTTGGCAATTGAGCAACCCACCAATTCTGTCACTTGCCCCATATTTGGCTTCTTTGGAGTTATTTGAGGAGGTAGGCATGCCCACTTTGATTGAAAAACAACAAAAAATCGTTGCCTTTTTGGAGCATGTACTGCGTGACATCGATTCGCAAGTCGAGTCCAGGTTTGAAATCATTACTCCGAAAGATAGGGGTTGTCAATTATCGGTTTTTCTTCACGGCGAGGGCAGGGAGCTTTTCGACTATTTGATGAATCATGGGGTTATCACGGATTGGCGAGAGCCGAATGTTATCCGGTTGGCACCCGCACCATTCTACTGCTCTTTTGAAGATATGTATCGCTTCGGGCAAGTCTTGAAGGCGGGAATCCTGTCCAAATCATCCGTTGCGAAGTAGTTTAAGATAGGTTGTGGGCGTCATTTTTCGATAATGCCGGAACTGTTTCGTGAAATAAGAGGGGTTCGTAAAACCACATTGGTACATCACCTCATTTACCGAATCATCACTGTTTTTGAACAATTCTGCGGCCTTTTGAATCCTAAAATCATTCAAAAAATCCACAAAACGTCGTTGTGTCATTTGTTTGAAAAATCGACTAAACGAATTGGTGGTCAATCCCAGCTTGTCCGCCATATCCGATAAAGTAATGGTTTGCGCATAATGGGCATTTACGTATTCAAAAACGGTTTCGAGACGTTTGATGTCGCTATGTTTTTGGGAAGGCACGGTAACGCCTTCCATCAGGTTTTCTAAAGATTTGGTTTTGGACAACTTCCTTAAAATCTCGAGGAGATTAATCAGCTTTCCAACATCGTCCAAAAGCTCAAAATGTAAAAATTTAGGAGCAAGTCCAGTTTTGATTTTATCGTCGAAAACCATCACATCTCGGGCTTTTTCCAGAAAGTCTTGTATTACGCCCAACTCCGGGAACGCATGTAGTCGATTCGAAATAAAATCCTTTTTAAATTGAATGACTACTTCACGATTGTCTGGGAAATCCTGATTTCCAAAATCGGTATGGGGTATGTTCCCTGCTAGAAAAACGAGTACGCCATTTTCGTATGGGATTTTTTGGGAGCCAATGTTCAAAACACCATTTCCATTCTTTACGAACACCATTTCGTACTCCGGGTGAATATGCCAACCGCTAGGCGAGCATTGGTCAGCTTTCGTGTACGTCCTAATTTTAACGGACTGCTTTTTATCGACATTAACATGTTCAAGAATGGGTCTCATGCGACTAAACTACCAAATATCCATATGTATTTCTTGGGAAATGAATGAAATGTATTAAAAATCGAATACTTTATGCTAAAATGACGATAGAAATCCAGCGTACTTTGTTCTTCAATTTGTTCGATTATAAGGAGTAAAATGAAAATCATGACTGAAAACGAGTATTTCGTTTTGAACAATCAAGTAAAAATGCCCAAGGTTGGGTTAGGTGTTCTTTTTGCCAAAAATGATAAAGAAGTTGAAAATGCCGTGGTTTCCGCTTTGGAATCGGGATACCGAAAAATCGATACCGCTTCTGCCTATGAGAATGAAGAGGGAGTCGGAAAAGCCATTAGAAAGAGTGGTGTGCCACGGGAAGATGTTTTCTTGGGAACCAAAGTATGGAATACCGAACAAGGATATGAGGCTACATTTAGTGCTTTTGAAAGAAGCTTGAACCGATTACAAACGGATTACGTGGATTTGTACCTAATCCATTGGCCAGTCAGGTCAAAATACAAAGATACCTATCGCGCCATGGAGGAAATTTACAAAAAGGGGCTAGCGAAGGCCATCGGGGTATGCAACTTTAGTATGGACCAATTACAGGACCTGATGGAACATTCGGATATTGTTCCTGTCGTTAATCAGGTGGAAATGCATCCACATCACAGCGAATTGGAGTTATTGGGTTTTGCCCAGCAACATGGAATCCAACTTGAGGCCTGGCGCCCCATAATGATGGGCGAAGTGTTGAACATTACCGAGCTGGCGGAAATAGGGAACAAATATGATAAATCTCCAGTCCAAGTTTCCTTGCGATGGTTGGTGCAAAGGGGCGTTGCCGTTATCCCCAAATCAGTGACTCCAAACCGGATAAAGGAAAACATCAATATTTTTGATTTTGAACTATCAAAGACTGAAATGGATATCATAGAGGGATTGAACCAAAATCAAACCTTAGGAGAGGATTTGTCCCATATTTTTTGATTTGCATGAAATCACTACGACTTATTTTATCGAACCCGAAGTACTTTGCACCATCTTGGGTTTTTGCCAGTTTGAACATCTGGTTCGGAACCTGGGCCATTTACATTCCAACAGTCAAGGACCAGCTTCAAATTGACAAAGCTGATTTGGGAATCGCTTTATTCTGTTTGTCCTTGGGTGTTTTTGCCATTTTTCCTTTGGCTCCTTTCATCATCAATCGTATTGGCGTGGGTAAGGCCACTTGGTACGGTGTGGTGTTGAGTAGTCTTGCAGCCCTCTTTCCATTGATAGTACCGAACTACTATCTTCTAATGTTGGCCCTTTTTTTATTTGGTGCTTCCAACGGTATAACAGATATTTCCATGAACACCTTGGTTGCTGAAATTGAGAAAAAAGAGAAACAAAATTTCATGTCGGCGGCTCACGGCTTCTTCAGTTTGGGAGGGGTAATTGCTGGGTTGGGCAGTTTTTTGATTCCGGTGTTGGACAGTCCGTTTTTGCATATGCTGTTAATTGTGATTCTGGTTTTTGGTATCAATTTGTACGTAAAAAAGCACTATTTCGCCATCAAATCCGAACCTATTCAAAAGGAGGCGTTTAGCTTCAAATTATTTAAACCACTTTTTCTTCTAGGAATCATAGGATTTGTCGCCTTTGGTAGTGAGGGTGCCATAGTCGATTGGAGCGGATTGTACCTTAAGGAGGTCACATTTGCTCCCGAAGCCTTAATCGGAGCGGGATTCTTGGCTTTTAGTACGGCCATGACTTTAGGACGCTTTTTGGGCGATGGTATTAGTGAACGAATTGGAGCCGTAAATATCGTGGCGTTGGGCGCTATCATAGCTGCTGCCGGATATGTGCTGGTGCTGTCTGGTCAAACCCATTGGGCTATTGTCGGTTTCGCCCTGAATGGTCTCGGATTTTCGGTAATTGTGCCCGAACTATTTCGTATTGGAGGCAATGTGAAAGGGGTGGATGCCGCCAAAGGGGTATCCTTTATAGCCGGTACGGGCTACTTAGGATTCTTAATGGGACCGGTAATTCTAGGGTTTTTAGCCGAAGAATTCTCCCTACGCATCAGTTTTATGACCCTATTGGCCTATGTGCTTCTGATTCTGCTGATTACCTTCTTTTTACGACGTAAGAAGTAATTTTTTATTTGATTTTGATACCGGTAATCGCAATGTTGAAGTTATCCGTTCCTTGGCGTCTGTGATCTTGCGCAAACTGAAAGCCATCAATGGATTGATAATTTTCCCAAGTGGTAATCATGGAAGGTTCTTCTTGGTTGGCTTTGCGAAAAACCCATTCACGCACTTTAAAAGCATCATCTAAATAAAAGTCATAGGCATCTCCAGGGGTATACCCTCCCTCATTTCCATACACCAAGGTCAGTTTTTGTAAGCTATCCTGACTTACCGGCGCAACTGCCTTTTCAACGTGCTCGTAGGTGAAATTGTCCTTATCCCACATCATATTGAAGGGAGCCATGGCCCAATAGCGGTCATTGATGAAGCCACTGTTCGCTTTATAGGCGATACTATCCATTTCATTCCGGTTATAAACCAAAGTATCCTGTCCTGAAATGGAAGTAATTCTATTGGTTTTCGTTTCCCAAATCCAGGTTCGTTCAAAATGCATGGTGTCCCGGTCAACGTTAAAGGTAAAAGCGATTTCGTTAACGCCTTTCCACTGCTCATAGCCGTGTGCGTTGGCTACTTTTTCCAAAATACTCAGTTCGGGGGCAGGTTCGGTCGATTCCTTTTTGGTTTCCGTTTTACAAGCAATAACCAAAAAAACGAGTCCTAAAAAGGGAAGTAAATGTTTCATCCTTGGGTTTTCATCAAAGATACCGTGTTCTCAAGTATCTTGTTTAGGGAATCCCTGAACCTAAACCCGCTAAAGTGACTTTTTTAAAGCGCCTGTTTCTAATTCTTGTAAACAATCTCGATAAGAAAGAATTGGGCGGGGATGATTCATTTGCACAACTAACTGACGAAGAGTTGGTTGCACGGATAATAAAAAACAACAATCCGTTGTTGTTCGGTAAGTTGTACGACCGATATGCCAAGATGGTCTATAACAAATGTTATGGTTTTGCTAGGTCTCAGGACGAAGCAGAAGATTTGACGCAAGACGTATTTCTTCAGCTGTTTATCAAACTGAAATCGTTCAAGGGAAAGTCAAAGTTTTCCACCTGGCTGTATTCGTTCACCTATAACTTTTGCGTGAATTACGTCAACCGAAATAAACAACGAAAAATGAGCGATAGGTCCATACCTGTCGAAGACTCTGAATATAAATTGACGGAAGAAGTACCTGACAAAAGCCTTTTTGAACTGAAGGCCAAAAAGTTGGAAAAAGCCTTGACCCTGATTTCGGCCGAGGACCGTTCGATTTTGTTGTTGAAATACCAAGACGGCGCCAGCATCAAAGAGCTGATTACCCTGATGGAAATTGGGGAAAGTGCTGTAAAAATGCGCTTGAAACGTGCTAAAGAAAGATTAATGGAATCCTATAACACCTTGTAGCTATGGCAAAAATGAGAAATCCATTTAAAGAATTGGAAGCTTCCTTGAAGGAGGTCCCCCCCGGCATGAAAAAGAAGGTAATGAACGACATTGCCGCTGCCAAACTGATTATGGACATGGGCGCATTGTTCTCCTTTAATTTGGGAGCCGCCTTAAAACGTCTTTTTAGAACACAAAACAATAGTTGAAAACCACAAAAACATAAACCATGGAAACGATAAACGAATGGAAAGAACTCACTTTTAATTCCTTGATAACGATGGGGCGCGATATTGCTTCGGCCCTACCAAAAATCATTGGAGCCCTTATTATTTTGACGATAGGTTGGCTCGTCACCAAAATTGTTTTGTTTGTCTTGGGGAAAGTCATGAAGTTGGCCAAAATGGACAAACTGAGTGATAAAATCAACGAAATGGACCTTTTTGGAAAGGGAAGTTTTAAGTTGGATATCATCAAAATCGTATTGGGTTTCGTCAAATGGGTATTGCTATTGGTTTTTTTGATTGTAGCTGCCGATATCTTGAGTTGGGAAATCATCTCAACGGAAATTGGAAACCTGCTCCGTTACCTACCAAGATTGTTCAGTGCTTTGGCTTTGATGATGATTGGTTTGTACGTGGGGAATTTTGTCAAGAATACGGTCAAAAAGCTATTTGAGAGTCTTGAATTCTCGGGGTCAAACGTAGTGAGCAACTTGTTGTTTTACATCATCGTGATTTTTATTTCGATTACGGCTTTGAACCAAGCGGGAATCGATACCACCATCATCACCAACAACATCACCATGATTCTGGGTGCCTTTCTTTTGGCATTTGCCATTGGAGTTGGTCTCGGTTCTCGAGATATTATCACCGATTTGCTACGTTCGTTTTACACGCGAAGAACCTATGCGGTAGGAGACAAAGTGGTCATTGGCGACTTGGCAGGTTCCATTGAGGCGATTGAAAACAACAGTGTAACCTTAATGACCAAATCAGGGAAATATGTGATTCCAATAAAGGATGTCACCTCGACCAAAGTAGAAGTAAAGTCCTAAAATTCTCAGATTCTGATGGTTGTGCGGCTGTACAGTTTCCCTTTTATTTGATTAATTTTGATATGCACAATTAAAGTAGACATGAGTTCAAAAAAGGGAAAAGTCAGTGACTTGATTCAAGAAAAATTGCTTGAAGAGCGCAAGGTATTTTTATGGGGTATGGTAGATGATGATTCGGCAAAACATGTAATTGACCGTTTGATGTACCTTGATTCAATAAGCAATGATGAAATTCAATTGATTATCAATAGTCCTGGAGGGTATGTTACCTCTGGATTTGCGATGTACGATACCATAAAACAAATCAAAAGCCCGGTTTCTACCGTTTGTTCTGGTTTGGCCGCTTCCATGGGGTCCATCCTGTTATCAGTCGGAGAAAAAGGGCGTAGATTTATTCAGCCACATGCTCGAGTGATGATTCACCAACCGAGTGGTGGTGCTCAGGGACAAGCTTCGAATATTGAAATTCAAGCCCGTGAGATTATTAAGACGAAGGAGCTTGGTGCGCACATATTGGCAGACAATTGCGGACAAACGTTCGAAAAAGTCATGAAAGATTTTGACCGTGATTACTGGATGGGTGCTGAAGAATCTGTCGAGTACGGCATCGTAGATGGAATTCTAGAATAAACACTGCTACATAAAAGGGAAAAAGTCCTTTGAAATAAATTTCGAAGGACTTTTTGCATATATATGGACGCCGAGGCGGAATATTTAAGTACACTATATTTACGGCAATAATGGTACCAAAAGTTTTCTGCTACCCTG
>JBCBCH010000051.1:0-10582 GCA_038530835.1 Bacteroidota bacterium
AGCTTAAAAAAACATTCCCATTTTGACTTAATGATGATAATTTTTAAAGAGCTTAAAATTGAAAAAAAGTATCAGGAGAATCTGTTACAAGCAGCTAGAAAAATGGGCATGATGGAAAGTGATATTGAAACGTTAAGGGAGTTTGTTAGGGATAACATGAAATATCTTCCAAATAAAATGTTATGAAAATAATTCAAAGAACTATTCTTCCATTCCAAGAAAAACTTTTTTTTCATCCTATAAGAGATAAGATTGATTATGCTAAAATCGTTGTTTTAGCTTCTAGAACTTTATTACTTAACATGAATAATGACGATACTCAATGCAACTCAGAGATGAAGTTAATAGTAAACAAAATGAGTAGGTTGTTCTTTTATCACGACAAAAAGTATTTTAGTATTTCATTTCCCTTTTTAGTGCAAAGCCAAAATGATGAAGTAACAAGCATAAGAACTTTAACAGGTAGAAATATTGATAATCAGGACATTTCGAAAATATTGTCTATTCTTCAAGATAATCAGTTTAAGTTAAATCCATCTCTTACAATGTTTTATAGAGAGTCTAGCGGATTAAACAGGAATTCATTATTGGTTCTAGAGGAAATTTTATTGTCAGAACCATCATATATAAGATATGATTATGATAGGGAAAATGAAAATGGCAAACTACACCCTTTACATCATTTAGATATAAATTATTCAGCATATGGAACTTTCAAATTGGGTCTAGAAAATGAGATAGTTGAAGGTTATTTTGAGGATACTTTGAATATTAATACTGATTGTTGCTACCTAAATTAATAAATTACCCCGCTGCTGCGCGTTTATAACACGTGCAACTCTCCTCCTTTTCTTAAAATATTTCCGACCTTAAGGGAATGGAAGAAATCAAAAAGTTTATCGACCATATCCATCCCATGAATGAGTCGGATTGGAACTTTTTTGCTTCCAAATTGCAAAAGCAAACCCTAAAGAAAAACACGCCACTCATCAAAGTGGGTGAAATTGAAAACTATCTATCTTTTATTTCCGAGGGGATAGTGCGTTACTATATTCCTCAAGAAGAAAGTGACTTGACCTTTGGGTTTTTGTTCGAAAACCAATTTGTTACGGCCTATGATTCCTTTATCACCCAAACACCTTCTCCCTATCAAATCGAGACGCTAACAAGCACCACTTTATGGCGTATTACGTTCAACGACCTTCAAGAAGTCTATCATAAAACCAAAAGCGGAAATGTCATCGGGCGACGAATGGCCGAAAACATGTTTTTGATAAAATCGAAACGAGAAATCTCCCTACTGAGCAAAACGGCAGAAGAACGCTATTTGGACTTGTTTTCAGAACGCCCCAAACTGTTGAAAGAGATTCCGCTCAAATACATTGCCTCCTACATTGGAGTTACCCCACAAGCGTTGAGCCGAATTCGAAAGCGAATTACTTAACCTGGGTTCATTGTCTGGCCTTAAGGCATTTATCAATTTTGTGACTGAATCAAAAGAAGACAGCATGAAACCACTGATCGTACTTTTAACCAGCTTTGTGATTGCCATTTTTACAGTAAAATGGGTCACCAAACAATATGATGTTGCCTTATCGGCCCGAATTGCCATGGCTATAATGTTGTGCTTTACCGCAATTGGGCATTTCGCCTTTACCAAAGGTATGTCGATGATGTTGCCGCAATTTGTTCCTTTCAAAACCAGCCTAGTGTACCTAACCGGAATTTTCGAAATCCTTCTGGCCGTTGGGTTGCTCATCCCAAAACTACAAGTGCTCAGCGGATGGGCCTTGATTATCTTTCTTGTATTGATGCTCCCTGCGAATATTTACGCTGCCATTCACCAAGTAAACTACCAAAAAGGAACTTTTGATGGCCACGGCCTAACATATTTGTGGTTCAGGATTCCGTTGCAAGTGCTGTTTATCGTTTGGGCCTATGTAAGTGCCGTTAAGACCTTTTAAGGAAAAGGAACTCATTTTTCGCTTATGCTAAGAAAGAAGTATTCTTAGTTTCATAGAAATTGGCGAACTTCCATTAGTTAGATATCCAGCGATCATGAAAAAACTATTTCCACCATTCTTGCTATTCTCATTTTCACTAATTGCACAGCAAAAGCAAACTGTTGATTTGAAATGGAAAATACGAGATACGATTACCTACACAACAGTAATGCAAGATGTAATTCTTGAAAAAAGCGAAGAAAGCGCTAAAAAGGATTCTATTGCTGAGAAAATGAGCGCAATGTTCAAATCAATGGAAAAACAATTATCTGACTTGAAATACGAAACAAAATTGTTTCCTGACAAAAACGGAAATGTGGACATTGCAATGATGCTTAAGAAAGATAAAGCAGATACTACTGAAACATTAATTACGGGAATGGCAAAAATGAATGGAAATGTAGTATTAAGAGGGAAAGTTAGTCCTGACGGAGAGTTACTAAGTTTCTATTATAAAAATGCTCAAAAAAATCTGATTTCGATTTTGTTTGAACTTCCCGCTAAACCTGTTGCCATTGGAGATCAGTGGGAATTAAAAGTTAACATGATTTCAATGGATCAAAACTTTAAAGCAGACACTCTCTTCAAGAAAAACAGTGTTAGACTAAAAGACATAAAAATGAAAAATGGAAACAAAGTTGCGGTAATCGAATATGATATTCAACAGTTCGTTTCAGGTGATTTCACAAACGGATTGGCGACTATGTTTTTGAAAGAAGCCACGGAAAAGAAATTATTCATGAGAATGTCTCATAAAGCAACTGCGGAGTTTGATTTAAAAAAAGGGTATTGGATTTTATACAATGGAATTATGGAGATAGAAACAAACCTTTCCCTTTTAGGGATGGGCGCCAATAAACGGACTGAATTTAAACTAACACCTGTAAACTAAATGTGGGTAGATAGCAATTGCCTGCTCAAGTTTATGAGTTGTGCAAACTTTTCCATAATAAGTTAAACTTAAGCCACTGTCCCCTGACAACTACTTCCAGCGCCAGCCGTACAGCCATAACAATGTTGTGAAATCACAATGTTTCGGTCATTTAGCACATCTTCGTTGTAATCTTTAATGTGCTTTACTTTGCTGGCCACTTTTAGCTCCAACATCTGGTTAAAGTCACAATCGTAAAGCCAGCCGTCCCAACTAACCGAAATGGTGTTGGTGCACATCACATTGGCCACTGCCGAGGGGTTGTACGCCTCCACCAAGGCATACATATAATCTTCGTAGTTTTCAGATGCGACCAAATAATCCAAAAAGCGGGATATGGGCAGGTTGGTGATGGCAAACAAATTGTGGAACTGGATACCAAAATCTTCATCCAAGGCTTTTTTGAAGTCACGTTCCATGGCGGCTTGGTCCCCTGGTAAAAACGCTCCAGACGGGTTGTACACCAAATCCAATCGTAAATCGCTATTGGGCATGCCGTAGCCTACAGCGTTCAATTCTTGCAAAGCCTTAATGGACTTGTCAAAAACTCCATCCCCACGTTGCTTGTCGGTTTTGCCTCTAGTGTAGTGTGGCATGGAAGACACCACATGCACATTGTGCTTTTTAAAGAACTCGGGTAAATCGTAATATTTCTTGTTCGCGCGAATGATGGTCAAATTGGAACGCACGATAAAGTCTTGGATTCCCGCTTTAGCGGCTTCCTCCACAAACCATCGAAAGTTAGGGTTCATTTCGGGCGCACCTCCGGTAAGGTCCAAGGTATGGGCCCCAGTATTTCGAATCACCTCAAGACAGAGCTCCATGGTTTCGCGGGTCATGATTTCTTTTCGGTCAGGCCCGGCATCCACATGGCAGTGCTCGCACACTTGGTTGCACATGTACCCTACATTGATTTGTAGGATTTCCAGCTTCTTTGGCCGCAACGGAAAATGCCCAATCTCAGCAATTTTATCTTTAAAGTAGGGCAGTTCGCCATCCGCAAAAATGCCGCCATTCAAAATATCCATTTGCTTGTTGATAGAGGCGAGTTCACCATCACGTGCTTTCAAAGACTTTTTCGCCGCCTTTTTGATTTGGGGTAATATGCTTTCTTCCATTTTTAAGTTTGATTTTGAGGTGGAGTAATGGGCCTTTTGCCCTTTACCCTTCAACCTTCTTACATGGATAACTTGTTATACTTGTTCATCATCTGCACACCGTGAACCAAGGTTGCGCCACCTTCAATGGCGGCACCCGCATGCACGGCTTCCATCATTTCTTCTTTGGTAATGCCCCGTTGCAAACCATCTTTGGTATACGCATCAATGCAATACGGGCACTTGACCACATGGGCCACCGCGAGGGCAATCAATGACTTCTCCCTAGCACTTAGTGCGCCTTCTTCGAAAACCTTACCGTAATACTCAAAAAATTTGTTGCCGATGTCTTCGCTCCATTCGGTGATGCTACCAAATTTTCGAAGGTCTGCTGGGTCATAATATGAATTGGCCATAAAAGGATATAATTAATGTTAGGGCGTGGCTACGCCAAAAAAATGAAATTGAAAAAGCTAAAAGTTAACCTAGGAAAAGGGCGAACCTTTATTAAACTGAAAAGAGGGAACCAATTGTGCACGCCGTTCAGGTGCGAATGAAAACGCTGAATGCGTCGAACCAACCAACTGGGTCAAAAGGGTGATGAGGTATTGCTTCAAGGTCTTTACGAAACCTACCAAATGCTTGACATCTTCTAGCGTATCCAAATCAAAATAGGTCTCCAAACAAAAAACCGTACCGAACGGTTTAAAATAAGAAACCAACGCATTGAACAGCTGTCGTTGTTGCCAAGGGAGGTTTACAAAATCCTTTTTAGAAAATTGACTTTTCAGCATCCCGATGAGGTAAGTGCCTCCATCATAGGTGGGCCCGACCACTATTTGCTGGGTTTCCAGCTTTTGTTTCGCCTGCTTCAGCAGCTTTACGGAGATGTGTGGGCAGTCATTCCCCACGGAAATCACCCCCTCATAACCTTTTGCGAAGATAACTTCAAACGCGTTCGCCAAACGTTCGCCGAAGCTTGTCCCTTTTTGTTCGAACTCACTAAAGTGAAAATAGGGAATTCCCGAGTTTTCAATAACCTGTTGCGTATGCTGTGTAAGCGATTCGAATAGCTGCAAATTCCCTATGCCTTTCGCGCGCAAATCGCTTTCCGCGGAATGGGCAAAAAGCAGTAGGGCTATCTTGTTATGTGGAGGTAATGGCGTCACGAAAATGCTTGAAACAGATATCAAGGTATTAAATAATCCGTAGGAAAAAAGCCTTCGGCCTTACAGGAAGCTTGGAAAATCGAAAATTTTAACAAAAAGACGCAGGGGTCGGTCAAAATTCGGAAGATTGAGAAGAGTACTCGTTGAAGGGTGCTTTTTGAAGTCAAAAGATTGAGTTTTAGGTTCGAAATCCTGTTGACCAACCTAAAGGTCGGTAATATTTCCGTAAAATATGAAGCAAATCTGGCAGCGAAAGTCACTATGGAATTACTTTTGTGGTGGTTTACTGACCCAAATAAGCAAAAGCATGCAAGAAAATTCGGTAGGACTGGTATTATCAGGAGGCGGTATTCGCGGCATGGCGCATATTGGTCTGATTCAAGCCATGCAAGAACACGGTATTGAAGCCGATGTTGTTTCCGGTACGAGTATCGGGGCTCTGGTAGGAGCGCTCTACGCCAACGGAAACACGGTGGAAGAGATGCTTGCATTTTTTCAAGAAACGCCTTTGTTCCAGTACAATTTTTTTGCCATAAACAAACCAGGCTTTATTGATACCGAACGGTATTATCCAATTTTCAAAAAGTACCTCCCAAAGGATTCATTTGAAGCTTTGGGCAAAAAATTATATGTGGTAGCCACGGATTTGCTCAAAGGTGAAGAAAGGGTTTTTCATGAAGGTGATTTGATAAAACCCTTATTGGCCTCGGCAGCCCTAACCCCAGTTTTTAGCCCTGTGGATATTGAAGGAACCCTGTTCGCCGACGGTGGGGTGATGAACAATTTCCCCAAAGAATACCTCGATACGCATGCAAAGACGATTATCGGAAGCAATGTTTCCATCGCGGGCGAAGTGGGCAAAAAGGATCTCAAGAACTCGCTGCAGCTGGCAGGGCGTATCACAGGGTTGATGATTTACGCCTCCAGTCACAAAAAACTCAAAGAGTGTGACACCTTCATTGAACCACTAGAATTGGAAAAAATCGGGGTTCTAGACAAAAAGGGCATTGAAACCGCATACCGCATTGGGTATGAGCATGGCGCTAGGGCGCTCGAAAAATTGCTTAGTGAAAAAAAGCTTTCCACGGAATAACAAAAGGAAGTACCACGCACCAAATCAAGAAAAAGGAGGCCATCCCGCTTGGGAAAGGTTTCTTCTCTAGAATAGCGGGAAGGGCAACCAAAAGCAGCCAACTGCCCTTGTAAATCAGTTGAAAAAGCAAGACCAAGGCCATCTTTCTGGGGTAAAAAAGACCCAATATGGACAGCACAAAAATACCACCCCAAAGTGCTCCTACCAATCGAATCACTTCCGAATATGCGACCGTATTGCTGAATATCGAGCTCACAGCCGTTTTAGGGAAAAACAGGCTGGTGATACTAATCCAACCTGCAATAATGATGTTGGCGATATAAACTAGTTTCAATGCCATCATAGGCTAAACATCATCAAAATCAATGACCAATTTATCCGTAAGGGCGTGGGCTTGGCAGGTCAAAATGAATCCTTCTTCAATTTCACCATCTGTGAGAATCTGGTTTTTGACCATTTCTGCCTTTCCTTCCTTCACGCGTGCGATACAACTACTGCATACGCCTCCTTGGCAAGAGTAGGGTGCATCAACGTCATTTTTGAGCAAGGCATCTAAAACGATTTCCTTTTTTTCAATTTCCACCACATGGGTTTCATCGTCGAGAAGAATTTCAATACGTGTTCCCCCTTCGATTTTTTGCGCATCCAAAGGTTTTGCTTCGGAAGAGGTAAACAACTCAAAATGGATATGGTCTTTTGAAATGCCAGCATTCGTTAGACTTTCGGTCACCAAATTGATCATCCCTTCAGGTCCACAGAGATAAAAGGCTTCGAACGAAGTCCCCTTGAACTTGTTTTTCAGCATCAAATTCACGGTGGAAGATTCAATTCTACCAAACAAGGCACCTTCTTCATTCGCGCGACTGAACACATATTGAATGGTCAAACGTTCGCCATATTCGGCTTGTAAGGCTTCCAAGCTTTCCAAATACATGGTTTCCGCCTTGGTTTGGTTGCCATACACCAATACAAACGTATTTTCTGGGTGACTTTCCAAAACGGTTTTGGCAATGGCCATGATAGGGGTAATTCCGCTTCCGGCAGCAAAAGTCATAATGTTTTGGGCCGAACCGTTTGATTCGTAAACAAAGCGTCCTTCCGGAGGCATCACCTCAATCGTATCATTGACGTTCAAAACGTCATTGGCGTACACGGAAAAGGTACCGTTAACCACTTTTTTCACCCCAATAGTCATTTCACCTGAAGAAGGGGCCGAAGACAGTGAGTAGGCACGACGTACTTCTTCGCCATTGATGTCTTGTTTTAAGGTAATGTACTGTCCCGCGGTATACGAAAAAGTATCCTTGAGGGTACTTGGAACATCAAAAGTTAAGGCTACGGAATTAGGAGTGAGTGGTTTTTTTGAGGTAATGGTTAGCGGATGGAAATCGCTCATGTATTCAATTTTTTTACAAAATTAAGGCTTTCGACCCGATAGAACGGCACCCTTTTTTTGGTCACACTGTAACAAAACCATGAAGAGATACACTAACTTGGGGAAAATTGTTAGGTATGCTGGGTCATTTCATTAGCCTACAGCGAAAAGCGTTCTTTAGATCTTCTTCATTTGGTAAAAGCCTTGCCCTAAAACTCCTAATGGGGTTCTTCGCGGTCTACATGTTGGTAGCATTGCTCTTTTTTGGCGGTGCTTTGTACTTCATTTTACGAAAACTACTACCAAATGAAAACCCCATGTGGGTGGTAAGTCAATATATGGTGTATTGGGTGCTAGCGGAATTGATCTTGCGCTATTTCATCCAAAAGTTGCCGGTGATGGAAATCAAACCCTTTTTGGTGCTACCCATCAGCAAGCAAAAAATCGCTCATTATATTTTGGGCCGTTCCGGCCTTTCTGTCTACAATCTACTGGCCTTCTTCTTTGCATTACCATTTGTTGTGGTTTTGATTATGAAGGGTTACCCAGCCTTGAATGTTTTGCTTTGGTTTGTTGGCGTGGTGGCCATAGCGCTCAGTATTAATTACATCAACTTTATCATCAACAAAAGCAATGTTGCTCTGATTACCATTGTAGGGTTGTTGTTTGTGTTTTTTGTGCTGGACTATTTTGCCATTCTTCCGGTGACAACCTTTTTCGGACCTATTTTTCATGGACTGTATGCATACTCCCTAGCGGTTTTGGTTCCGATTGGCATAATGGTATTGGCGTATTTCATAAACTTCAAATATCTGGTCAAACGCATTTATTTGGATGCTTCTTTAAAGACCAAAACGGAAACCGCAAAAGCCTCGGATTTGACCTGGACTAGGAGGTTTGGCGATATCGCACCTTTTCTGCAATTGGACCTGAAACTTATTTGGCGAAACAAACGGACTAAGTCCCAAGTGTTCATTTCGCTATTGTTTGTGCTTTACGGTCTCTTTTTTTATACCCAGGATATGTACGTGAATATGATGCCAATGCTTTGTTTTTTGGGTGTTTTTATGACCGGTATTTTCTTAACCAATTTTGGGCAGTTCATTCCCGCTTGGGACAGCGCCTATTATAGCATGCTGATGTCGCAAAATATTCCTTTGCGCAAGTATTTGGATTCCAAAGCAGGCTTGATTACGTTCAGTGTGGTGGTCATGTTCTTCTTGACTATTCCCTACGTTTATTTTGGATGGGAAGCGTTGGCCATCAACTTTGGGAGTGCCCTCTACAATTTGGGAGTCAATATTCCTGTGATTCTGTTTTTTGGCTCCTTCAACAAAAAGCGCATTGAATTGGATAAAAGTCCGTTTGGAAACATGCAAGGGACTAGTGGCACCCAATTTTTGATTATCCTGCCCGTTTTGGGGGCACCTATCATTTTGTTTTCCATTTTCTACTTTCTCTTTTCCGTTGAAATAGGCGTTTTGGTATTATGCCTGATGGGCATTGTAGGCTTGCTGTTTCGGAAAAGCTTGCTCGATAAGATTACTGAACAATATCGTAGCAGAAAATACAATATGATTGCGGGCTTTAAAGAAAAGGATAGCTAATCTCATTTTGATAAGTAAAGAACCATGATAAAGGCAACGAATCTCTCAAAACAATATGGCGGACAGCAGGTTTTGGATATTGAAACCCTCGAAATTCCTAGAGGACAAAGCTTCGGGTTGGTAGGTAATAATGGCGCTGGGAAAACCACTTTTTTCAGTCTGCTTTTGGATTTGATACCACCCTCATCCGGAGACATCGAAAACCAAGGGGTCAAGGTCAACAAAAGTGAGGACTGGAAACCGTTTACCGCTTCCTTTATCGATGAGTCCTTTTTGATAGGGTACCTTACGCCGGAAGAGTATTTCTATTTTGTGGGAGATTTGCGCGGGGTGAACAAAGCAGATGTAGATGCCCTGCTTGCGCAGTTTTCAGACTTTTTTCATGGTGAAATTCTCGGACAGAAAAAGTATTTGAGAGACCTTTCCAAAGGAAATCAAAAAAAGGCAGGTATTGTGGCTTCCTTTATTGGCAACCCGGAGGTAGTGATTTTGGATGAGCCTTTCGCCAATTTGGACCCTACCACCCAAATTCGGTTAAAAGGTATCATCAAAGAGTTGGCGGAAAGGGAGGATGTCACCGTTTTGGTATCGAGCCACGACCTTATGCATGTCACCGAAGTGTGCGAACGCATTGTGGTGTTAAACAAAGGCGAAATTGTAAAGGATATCACGACTTCGCCTGAAACCTTAAAAGAACTGGAAAGCTTTTTTGGAGCCTAAACCATTTCGAAGAATCCATCCCGTTTCGACCTTCTTTTAAGCAGTTTTTCTTTAGAAAAGATGGAATTCACAGCTGTATTGCATTTTATCGATGATACCTATAATAATTCAGGCAAATATGAGTTTTGTTTAGGTAACAGCAGTGATGGTTTTGAACACTTTTTACAAAACACTTAGTCTTTCCGTTCTGATTTTGGTTTTGATAAGTGCTTGCTCCGTGAAAAAGGACAAGTTTATCAATCGGAATTGGCATGCCTTGAATACCAAGTACAACACTTTGTACAATGGCAACATTGCCTTTGAGGAAGGCCGCGAAGAGCTCCGAACGAGTTATCGCGATGACTATTGGGAGATTCTTCCGGTAGAACGGCTACAGGTATCTGACAAAATCAAACTAGATTCAGAGGACAACAATCCCAACTTCATTATTGCTGAAGAAAAGGCCACCAAGGCCATCCAAAAGCACAGTATGGACATCAAGGATGAGGAACGAAACCCTCAGATTGATGAAGCTTGTTGCTTTCGGTGTATTTCTTTAGGATGTAATTGAAGGATTCGAGGGCAGGAATATAGCGCTCATCAAAATA
>JBCBCH010000052.1:0-5082 GCA_038530835.1 Bacteroidota bacterium
AAAAAGGATTCCGCAAAGCGCTTCCGTAACTTTCTATTCTCACCCAAAGGCCAACAAATTCTTCTTAAACACGGTTACAAATCACCTTGAATCCTGTTTGAAAATACCTAACTTGGTTTTTGCTTTATGAATTTCGAACCGCTGTATCTCACTTTTAAATTGGCTTTGGTCACCACGGCAATCCTATTTGTGCTGGCCTTGCCGCTAGCATATTGGCTGAGCGGGACCCGTTCCAAATTCAAACCCATTATCGAGGCATTGGTTACCATGCCTTTGGTTTTGCCGCCAACGGTCTTGGGCTTCTACTTTTTGGTTGCCTTAAGCCCCCGAAATCCCTTTGGGCAATGGTTGAGCGAAAGTTTGGGGCTCCAATTGGTGTTTTCTTTTAAAGGGTTGGTTCTAGCCTCCATAATTTATAGTCTTCCATTTATGGTGCAACCGATTCAAGCCGGATTTTCGGCGCTACCCAAATCCTTAAAGGAAGCAGCGCAATTGATGGGAAAATCGCAATGGGTCATTCTAAAAGATATACTGCTTCCGAACATCAAACCTGCTTTATGGACGGGTGTCGTTTTGGCTTTTGCCCACACCATTGGTGAATTTGGTGTGGTTTTGATGATTGGGGGAAACATTCCCGGAGAGACACGGGTAGCCTCCATCGCCATTTATGATAGTGTAGAAGCCCTCGATTATGCTTCAGCCAATACCTACTCGCTTGTCCTATTCGCGATTACCTTTTCTATCTTGTTGACGGTATATGTGCTAAATGGAGGTTATTTAAAATCCCTGCGGAAATGATCAATGCTCATCTGGTAAAAAAACTACAAGGGAACCAGGGGGCATTTCATCTTGACGTGAAGCTGGCCATTCCGGAAGGGAAGCTAGTAACCCTGTATGGTCCTTCAGGGGCTGGAAAAACTTCTATTTTACGGATGCTTGCTGGATTGATGTCTCCCGATGAGGGAAATATTAAAGTAAACGAGACAATTTGGTTCGAAGGGAATCGTAAATCCCATGTACCTTCCAGAAAAAGGAATGTAGCGTTCGTATTTCAGGATTTTGCGCTTTTCCCACATATGACCGTATTGGAAAACGTATGTTTCGCCATGCCACGTCGAGATGAAAAACAAGCGCAAGACTTATTGGCGTTTATGGATTTGGAAGGATTGCAAGATGCAAAACCTCGTTTCCTTTCGGGAGGGCAACAACAACGTGTTGCCCTAGCCAGAGCTTTGGCCCAACAACCTGAAATTCTTTTGTTGGATGAGCCATTGTCTGCGCTGGATTTTGACTTGCGTAAACGAATGCAGCATCTTTTGCGAAAAGTTCATGATAAATTTGGCTACACTACCATATTGGTCAGTCATGACCCTAATGAAATCATGGCGCTTTCGGATTGGGTATATCATATTGACTACGGCAAAATCATCAAGGAAGGAAAAGCGGACAAGTTCTTTCAAATTCAAGGTACAACTTTGGTCACAGGAACCGTTCTCAAAATAGAATCACACAAGAAGGGTTATAACGTCCTTCTAGAAATTCAAGACAAGACCTTGGAAATACATCTTTCTGAGGAAAAGGGGAAAGCCTTAAAAGTAGGCGACATTATTGAAATGGGTCAAAATGGATAGTTCCGAATAGCTATAAATCCGCCGGAATCCGCATAAACTTTCGGGTATCTTCTTTGGTGAGCACTTTAAAATCATCATCTTTTTCCATATCCCCCCAAGCATCCAAGAATACCTGAGGTAGTCCCGTGAGCTTGCGTGCTTTCAAATCCATCCAAGCACCCATCATTTCACATCGGGCAAAATTTTTGCCCTCGCTATCATAGAAATCATGCTGAAACTCGAAAAACATTCCATTCTCGCTCATACCCTTGAACCCCAAAGAAACTTTGACCGGTTTTCCGGCAAACGCCTCTTTAAAGTAATACATGTGCTCGTAGAATATCACCGGACCGATATCATGTTGGGCCATACTTTTTTGATTGAACCCCAATTGACCCAAATAGGCCATTCGCGTATGACTCATAAAATTGATGTAGGCTGAGTTCGCGAGGTGCCTATTGGCATCCAAATCACTCCATCGTATGTCGAATTCCTTGAAAAACATAGTGCTAATTTTGTTATGCATGCATAATACTCGTAAAAATACCATAGTTTTGGGAATGGGGTAACCATGAGTGGTCCTTTTTTACATAATTTAAACATCCTTTAATGTCTTACCTATGAGTCAAAAAGCTGGTTTTATCGAAGATTTGACCTTACCCGTGGTCGCTGCTCCAATGTTCCTTATTTCAGGACCGCAATTAGTCATAGAATGTTGCAAGAATGGGATTGTTGGCACATTTCCTGCCCTCAACCAACGTACCAGCGAGGGGTTTGAAGAATGGCTGATTCAAATCAAGAGCGAATTGGAGACTTTTGAAAAAGAGACCGGTAAGAAAGCAGCCCCCTTCGGAGTCAACCTCATTGTGCACCAAACCAATCCGAGATTGGAAGCTGATTTAAAGCTTTGCATGAAACACAAGGTTCCCTTGATCATAACCTCTTTGGGGGCGGTAAGCCAAGTGGTAGATGCGGTGCATAGTTATGGTGGATTGGTTTTTCATGACGTCATCAAAAAACGGCATGCCGAAAAAGCTGCTGGTGCAGGGGTTGATGGCTTGATTTTAGTTGCCGCTGGCGCTGGAGGACATGCCGGAAGCATCAATCCGATGAGCCTAGTAGCTGAAGTGAAAAAATTCTTTGACAAAACCATTCTACTTTCAGGTTGTATCAGTACAGGTCGGGACGTAGCTTCCGCCATGCAAATGGGAGCAGACTTGGCCTATATGGGAACTCGTTTTATCAATACGGAAGAAAGCAAGGCCACTGATGAATACCGACAAATGATTATAGATGCCGGAGCTAGTGATGTGGTGTATACGGCGGCCATATCTGGGGTACATGCCAACTTTTTAGCTGCAAGTTTGCAAGCTGCCGGCATCACCGAAGAAGATTTGAAAAAAGGGCACAAAATTGACTTTGGGAAAGAATTGGACACGGAAGCCAAGGCTTGGAAGACGATTTGGTCTGCAGGCCAAGGTGTCACCACTATTTCAGATGTACAACCCATAGCGAAACTAGTGGACAACCTCAAAAGCGAATTCAAAAGTGCTATTAAGGAACAAACGCAGTTGTTGGAAAAGTTTGCCTAGCTGTCAAACGGCATCCGCTTCCACAGTTTTCCAATCCGATAAAAATTGATGTACTTGGCTCACGCACATCGAGCCTTCCCCAACTGCTGAAGCAACCCTCTTGACGGAACCTTTGCGAACATCGCCTACGGCAAAAAATCCGGGCAAACTGGTTTCCAAGGATTGTGGTTCGCGTTGACTGTAAATGGCGCAACGCAACTGTTGTTCTGGACGAATCCCGGGACCAGTGCAAATAAAACCTCTATCATCAGTAACAACGATACCTTTTAGCCAATCTGTACACGGTTTGGCACCAATGAAAGTGAATAGATTTGTAATATTCTTGCTGGTTTTTTCACCTGATTTGTTTTCCAACGTCAACGACTCCAAATGATGTTCGCCAAACAACTCTACCACTTGGGTGCTCAGGTGTACGATAATGTTTTCCGCCGCTATAATCCGTTGTACCAAGTAATCACTCATTTTGGCACCTAAATCGTTCCCCCTTAAAATAACATGAACCTCCTTGGCATGGTCGGCCAAAAACAATGCAGCTTGCCCAGCAGAGTTTCCACCTCCTACAACACCGACCAATTCGTTTTTACAGGCAGCTGCGTTCATCCCTGTAGCGGAATAATACACCCCACTCCCTTCGTATTTATGAATGTTGTCAATAGGTAATTGGCGGTAATTCGCACCTGTTGCAGCGATAATCGCCTTGGTTTTAATCACCTTATCATTGGTTGCGTAAAGAATATAATGTGTCCCCGTATGCTCCACACGTTCCGCCTTGTGCGGAATTGAAATATTGCACCCAAACTTTTGGGCTTGAACGTAAGCCCTATTAGCCAAATCACTTCCTGAAATGCCCGTGGGAAAACCCAAGTAGTTCTCGATTTTGGAACTTTTCCCTGCTTGTCCCCCAGGTGAGCGACTATCTATGGTCACCACATTTAGACCCTCTGAGGCGGCATACACGCTAGCGGCCAGTCCCGCAGGTCCTGCTCCAATCACCAACACATCAAAAACCTTGTCTTCAAAATCCATCAAAACCCCTGTATATCGAGCCAGTTGTTCCAAAGATGGGTTTTGACAAACCGAGGCTTCGCTATTGATCAATATGGGAAGGTCTTCTAGCGTCAAATTGAAGTTTTCCAGCAGTTCTACAGCATTATCCGAAGTGTCAATATCCAAGAAACTGTACCAAATGTGGTTTTTCTCCATAAAATCCCGAATGGCATAGGTTTCTTTGGAAACCCCGGAACCCACCAATTTGAGGCCACCGGTATAATCTCGCAAAACGCTCTCTTGCCTCAAGAGGAAAGCATTCAGCAATACATCACTAATATCGCTATGTCTCGCTATCGCCTGCTTCAAAGCAGAAGGAACAATTCGCAACACTTGGGTATTTCCAACTGTCACCGCATGAAACTGCGCTGCTCGGTTCGAAAGCATTCCGCTATCTCCAGTAAACTCATTTTTATGGTGCGTTACAATTTCAGATTGGTTGTATGGATCTTCAATGACCACCGCACCATCCAATACCACGAAAAAATCATATTGCAAATCCCCCAATGTGAAAACCCGGACACCATCTTCATGGCATTCCGTTTTGCCAAAAGGTTTTAAAGTGTTGATTTGACGCTGCGTAAGTTCAGGGAATCTTGGGTCTTTCATACTCTGGTTTTTCGTACCCTAATGGGCTATCAAATATTTTCGGAGCTTATGAAGCTGTACTAACGGACTTCATTTAAAAATACAACAAAGAACGTTTCGAAACTTTAGGGTAGCTTGAAGATTGGAAGTTTTAAGTATTTTTAAGAAACCCTTTACGATATGTATATCAAAAGAGATATTGCATGGAGCATTACCTTGCGTTATTCGTGGAAGAACCTTTTGTT
>JBCBCH010000052.1:5092-10543 GCA_038530835.1 Bacteroidota bacterium
GCTTTATGGCACAGCCATTTTTGCGGCCTATAGCTTTTTGGGATGGACCAATCTCGACATCCCTTTTCAGCCCATATCTGTAATCGGTATTGCTGTTGCTTTTTACATTGGTTTTAAAAACAGTCAAAGCTATGACCGATTCTGGGAAGCGCGCAAAATTTGGGGTGGTATTGTAAACTATTCCCGGACTTGGACAAACAATGTGCTCTGTTTTGTGAAAAATGACCCCGATGCACAGCGAACATTGGTATATCGACATATCGCATGGATCAATGCTTTGCGTATTCAATTGCGTCAACCAACCAGTTTTTCCTTAAAGGAAAACCGTGCAGTAGAACGGCTTTTTGACCGGCATGGTGAACGAAGTCCTGGCTGCCATGATATGCAACAATTGCTCTCTGAAGGGGAAATAACAGATTTGGAAACACGTAAAAACGTGGCAACACATCTTGTGAAAAATCAGGGGTTACAGCTTAAAACTTTGTTGGGCGAAGAAAAAATCACAGAGTTCGACAAACAGGTACTTCATGCCAACCTTGAAGAATTGTACAATCTGCAAGGCAAATGCGAACGGATTAAAAACACTCCTTTTCCTAGACAATACGCTTATTTCAGCACGCTTTTTACTTGGATATTTGTGCTGCTGTTACCTTTCGGACTGCTTAGCGTCTTTGGAGAACAATTATCGCAGATTCATGGTGTTGCCGATATATGGTTACTTGTCTTGATTGTTTTCTTTTCCATTTTGATTTCATGGGTTTTTGTTACCATGGAAAAAGTAGGGAGCAACAGTGAAGATCCTTTTGAAGGTCGCATCAATGATGTTCCCATGACAGCATTGTGTACCACCATTGAAATCGACCTACGGGATATGCTGGATGAGAAGGACCTGCCCGAAAAAACAAAACCCAAACACAACATTTTGTACTGATGCCACTGGTTAATTCCAACTACAATCCCCCGTTTTGGCAAAAATCTGGGCACCTTTCTACTATTTACGCTGGATTACTGCGCAAAGTCCCTGAAGTAATCCAAGAACGGGAGCGCATCGCGCTTAAGGATGGGGATTTTTTGGATTTGGATTGGACGTATTCCAGCTCGGAAGAGAGGATTCTCGTCATTGTTTTGCATGGTTTGGAGGGCTCTGCCCAACGCCCCTACATCACGGGAAGTGCCAAAATTTTTTTGTCAGCGGGCTGGCATACCTGTGCTGTGAATTTCCGGGGCTGTAGTGGTAGTCCAAACACAAAGTTCCGGTCATATCATTCAGGTGCTACGGAAGATTTGCTCGAAATATTGGAGCATGTGGTTTCTTTGGGCCGCTACGATACGATTTTGATAAAAGGCTTCAGTTTGGGAGGTAACCTTACCTTAAAATACCTAGGTGAAGGCAATCCTAAACCAAAACAGGTCAAGGCTGCCGTTGCCGTCTCGGTTCCTTGCGATTTGACCGATTCTTGCAGAATGCTGATGGCGCCCAAAAATGCACTCTACGCCAAACGCTTCAAAAAACATCTTTTGGCCAAACTGCGACAAAAACAAGAAATGTTTCCTGATTTGGTTGCGGAAAAGGATATTCGAAATATCATAACGCTGAAGGATTTTGACAATTTCTATACTAGCAAGGCCCACAACTTTAAGGATGCCGACGATTACTATCAAAAGTGCAGTGCCAAGCAGTTTTTACCAAATATTAAGGTGCCGACATTATTAATCAATGCACAAAACGATTCTTTTCTGGGAGAAGATTGTTTTCCTTTTTTGGAAGCCGAAAATTCAAAATCGTTTTTTATGGAGACTCCAAAATATGGGGGACATGTCGGGTTTTGGGGGCCCGAAAACAGCACCTATACCGAAAGACGGGCGCTTGCTTTTTTCAAGGAAAAAGTATTCCCTTGGGTCTAGTCTATCTTAAAACCAATAAAGGATTTTGTATTACTCTACAATCAACTTTCCTTGCATCACCCCATAATGTCCAGGGAAACTGCATAGATAATCATAGGTCCCAGCAGCAGGAGCGTCAAACGTAATCGAAGTGGACTCCCCACCTCCTATTAGCTTAGTGTAAGCAAGAATCGCATCACTTTCGGGTATGTACTCGGTTTCTCTGGCTACGGCAGCGGCGGCGGCAAAATCTGCCAAGTCTGTACCCGCGGCCAATAAAACGAAATTATGTCCCATGACCATTTTATCCATTTTTCCAGTATGACGAAGCGTCAAGGTTACCTTTTTCCCGGCGGTTACTTTTAATTCCGACTTATCAAACTGCATCAAATCGTTTGAGGAAAGCGCAATAACGTTTTCATCAACTTCTTTTTTCTCTTCTTTTTTGGTTCTGCTAACTTGGAACCCTTCTTCCTTTTTTTCCTCTTTCTTTTCACCACAACCGATGAAAACAAGAAGAAGACTCATCGAACTTAAAAAAAACAGCTTTCTCATATGGATTTTAATGGCATTTTAATTAATCCTGAAAATTACGGGAAAATTATCAATCTATCTTCATGCCAAACCTGAATACACGGATTTCAGCGTGAAGCCGGCTTGCAATTTTCGTAATTTTAGCGAGAGAACACAATTTTAGTTTTATGAATCCCAAATTGAGATGGCCTTTGCTCTATGTTTTTTTATCACTACTATTTTTTTGGAATTGTAAACCAAAACAAGAAAAGGAAGAGGGCTTTGAGGTAAAGTATACCAAAACGGTTTCCCAGGAAGAAAAAGTCAAAGAACCTATTCCAGTAGATTTGGATAACAAGGGCATTGGTCCGATCGCATCCCTTTCGTTTCCCGAACAAATCGATGAAGAAATGGCCGCTAACGGAGAGTCAAAATTCAACGCCCTTTGTATGCGCTGTCACATGATTGACGAACGCATGATAGGACCTGCTATGGCAGGGCTTTATGAGCGGAGAAGTCCGGAATGGGTGATGAACATGATATTGAATCCCGACGGGATGCTGAGGGAGGACCCTATCGCAAAGGCATTATTAAAAGAGTATCAATCGGTAATGAACAACCAGAATCTGACCGAAGAAGAAGCCCGTGAAATTGCTGAATACCTTCGCACATTGTAAATTCCAAAAAAATTGACCCGAATGACCAAAAGAAGCAACTCACCTGTTTTCTATATCATACTATTGAGTGTTGTATTTTTATTTCCTATGGGAAATGAACTGAAGTCACAGGAAATTCCATACGAGGAGATTCCGGAATACCCAGAAGACTATTCTCCAGGAAACGTGGTCTCCCGCATGATTGATGGGTTGGGTTTCCGGTACTATTGGGCGTCAGAGGGTCTTACTGAAACAGATTTGGCTTACAAACCTTCGGAAGATGGCCGTACGGTTTTAGAAACGCTCCAACATATTTACGGAATGTCAGAAATGATTTTAAACGCTCCCACGGCAACACCCAATGAGCGTCCGGCAGACTTTTCCAAAATTCCCTTCGAAACCCTTCGGGAGAAAACCCTTCGGAACCTAAAACAAGCTAGCGAAACCATCCAAGGGAAAAGCGCTGAAGAATTTGAGGCCTTTCAGGTCGTATTTCAAAATGGAGGCAAAAGCACCGCTTTTCCCTATTGGAACCTTATTAACGGCATGCTTTCGGATTGTATATACCATGCTGGGCAAATCACCATGTTGCGCAGGGCTAGTGGGAATCCCATCAACCCTAAGGTCAGTGTCTTTTTAGGGAAGGTTCGCTCGAACTAGGACGATTTCAAGTAACAAAATTCATTTTTTGGCTACCCATAAATAAACATTCGTTTATGGGTTCAGCAAGTCAGCCGATGCTCGTGGTAAGAGCGAACCGAGCATTGCTCAAAAAAAGAAAGAGCTTCAAAGAAATTCGAGAAACGTATGAAAACTATGCTGGTGAAGGCAAGCTTCATTTTAGGGAGCTTACTCCTTTCGAGCAAAAGAAAATTCGCGACAAAATCATAACTCAAGCAAGAAAAGACCGCATTCAGGAAATTAAGCAGTACGGCTACGCCTTCGTTTTGTTATGTCTGATAGTTCTAGCTATTTACTTTCTTTTCTTTGAAAGCAAGTAGTCAATTTTTAGCTTAACCTTCTATTTATAAGGCCAAATCTTATCTACCGCAACCTTATAGGTAGGATCTTCCATTACATTGACCTCAATAATGTCATCCGCATTGGCCAATAGTCTTCTGCAATCGCGGCTCAAATGCTTTAAATGGACTTTTTTGCCCACCTTCTTATAGCGTTCCGTGATTTTGCTCACTGCTTCAATGGCTGACATATCCACAACTCGGCTTTCCGCGAAATCGATAACCACTTCGTCGGGGTCATGCTGTACATCGAATTTTTCGGCAAACAAAGTGGTGCTCCCAAAGAACAAGGGACCATAAATCTCATAATATTTCACCCCTTGGTCATCCACATGTTTCCTTGCACGGATACGAATGGCATTGTCCCAGGCAAAAACCAAGGCTGAAATAATTACGCCAACCAATACCGCCAAGGCCAAATTGTGAAGGAAAATCGTGACCAAGGTCACCAAAACCATGACCAAAACATCTGACTTGGGCATTCTTTTGAATACACGCAAACTGGCCCATTCAAAAGTTCCCAAAGCAACCATGATCATCAGGCCAGTTAATGCGGCCATTGGAACCTTTTCAATAAGACTAGAGCCAAACATCACGAACATGAGCAACATCACCGAAGCCACAATACCAGACAAACGCGCTCTTGCTCCATTAGAAGTATTGATAAGGCTTTGACCAATCATAGCACAACCCCCCATCCCAGAAAAAAGTCCAGAAAGGATGTTCGCCGTACCCTGAGCAACGGCTTCTTTGTTGCCCCTACCACGTGTTTCGGTGATTTCATCCACAATATTCAACGTCAACAAGCTTTCAATCAAACCTACCCCAGCTACAATCGCCGCGTAGGGAAAAATGATTTGGAGGGTTTCCAAAGTGAACGGGATTTCAGGAATATGAAAAGGGGGGAAGCTCCCTTGAATGGAGGCAATATCGCCAATACTTCGCGTATCAATATCCAAAAAGAACACCAATCCGAAAACCAATAAGATGGCCACCAAAGACGCAGGAACTACTTTGGTAAGTTTGGGAAGGCCCCAAATGACCAACATAGTCAATAGCACTAATCCTACAAAGGTGTATAATAAGGTTCCTTGAAGCCATTCTCCATCAGCTGTTTTGAACTGGTCTACTTGCGAAAGAAAAATGATGATTGCCAGGCCATTCACAAAACCAAAGATGACAGGATGCGGTACCAGGCGCATCAATTTCCCCAAGCGTAAAAATCCAGCAGCAGCTTGCAGAATTCCAGCCAAAATCACAGCGGCAAAAACGTATTCCACGCCATAGTCTTTGGCTAGACTTACAATCACTACGGCAACAGCTACAAGCAGCAAGCAGCATTTAAATGACCGTTCCAACGGAATCCCCCTTAGAGTGTT
>JBCBCH010000053.1:0-10331 GCA_038530835.1 Bacteroidota bacterium
CAAAAGAAATTGATGCTATTGGCGGAAAAGTGCGTATCAAATTGGAACCGGGTATTCAATCCGGTAAAATATTGAGGTTACGAGGAAAAGGAATTTCCAGCCTAAACGGATATGGTAGTGGCGATTTGTTAGTACACGTAAATGTGTGGACGCCCAAGGTTTTGAACAAGGAACAAAAGGAATTTTTTCAACGAATGCAGAATGATGAGAATTTTGAGCCTAAACCTCAAAAATCTGATAAATCCTTCTTTGAAAAGGTTAAAGATATGTTCTCTTAGCAAATTAAACTTTTAGGTTTCGATAAAAACCGTATATTTGAATCTGATGTTGGGAAACCAATATCTAATTTTCTTTTTCATAGCAATTTTTTTCCCATCCTTAATTCAGTTTGAGGGTGGGTTTTGTTTTTAGGCAAGTTGCAGTTTTTGCAAACTATATATCTTTGAAAAAATCAACCGAATGCAAAACATGCTGGTGGCCGATACGGTTTCCAAATTCTACGGCAAACACAAGGCACTAAGTGATGTTTCTCTAGAGATTCCTGAAAATAGCATTTACGGCCTTTTGGGTCCCAACGGCGCTGGCAAGACCACCTTTATCCGTATTATCAATCAAATTACCTTTCCCGATGAGGGGCAGGTTCTTTTTAAAGGTAAACCGCTCCACCCCAAAGATGTTGCGCGCATTGGATACCTTCCCGAAGAACGTGGTTTGTACAAGAGCATGAAGGTTGGCGAGCAGGCTTTATATCTTTCCCAATTAAAAGGTGTACCGAAGGCAGAAGCCAAAAAGCGATTGAAAGAGTGGTTCGACCGCTTTGAGATTGGACCCTGGTGGAACAAGAAAATACAAGAGCTATCCAAGGGGATGGCCCAAAAAGTCCAGTTTATCGTTACGGTACTCCATGAACCCGAACTGCTTATTTTCGATGAGCCTTTTAGTGGTTTTGACCCCATAAACGCCAATATTATCAAAAACGAGATTCTGCGATTGAAAGAAAAGGGGACTTCCATAATCTTCTCAACACACCGCATGGAGTCAGTCGAAGAACTTTGCGAACATATTGCATTGATTCACAAATCGGAGAAGATTCTGGATGGAAAGTTATCGGATATCAAAAAGGCATATCGGAAAAATAGGTTTATGGTTGATGTAAAGTCAGAAGCAGAACCGGACCTAAATATACTTTCGGAAAAGGGTGTTGAAATAGTGCAAAATGAGTTTGACGCAAAAGAGGAAGTTTTGCATCTAACCTTGCAATTGCCTTGCAAGGAAACAGGTGAAGTGCTGCATTTGCTGTCGGATTTGGGAACCGTAAACCGTTTTGAAGAAGTAGTGCCCACGGTGAACGAGATTTTTATCCAAACGGTTAACGAAAGGGAGCAGCATGGATAAACTTGGATTGATTATTTGGCGTGAGTATTTGGCCAAGGTGAGAAACAAGTCTTTTATTATCATGACCATCCTCAGCCCTTTGCTGATTGTGGGAATGATAATATTGATTGCCTACCTGACCAAAATCAACGATAGTGAGAGTAGAATAATAGCAGTGTTGGACCAAAGCGCCTTTTTTGAAGACAAGTTCCAACCTGGCAAGGCGATTTCTTATGTTCATTTTGAAGATATGGACCTGGAAACCGCCCAAGATTCGGTAAAGGCATTGCAATATGATGGCCTCCTGTTCATCCCCAATGCCGCCAACGCTGATGTTGTGGCCCAAAACATATTCTTTTATTCCGAAGACAATCCCAGTACCGGCACTACCGCTGCTATGGAATCCGTCATCCAAGGTGTCCTCCGTGAAAAACGGATGCAAAATCTAGGAGTCAGTAACGACACGTTTCAAAAAATTGAAAAAGAATTCAACTTAAAGTTGGCTTCTTTTGACGGTGGTGTCAATCTTAAAGGAGTTAATGAAATGAAGGCCTTTATCGGCGGCGCTTTTGGGTATGCCATCATGATGTTCATTATTATTTATGGGGGTTTTGTGATGCGAAGTGTGATAGAAGAAAAAACCAGTAGGATAATAGAGGTAATTATTTCTTCGGTAAAACCCTTTTACCTGATGTTGGGAAAAATCATAGGAACCTCTTTAGCTGGGATTACCCAATTTGCTATCTGGATGGTTTCCTCTGGAGCACTTCTTTTTATATGTGTCTTGCTTTTGGGAATCAATCCGGAAGCATTTTACCTCTCTCCCGAAATGGCTGGGGCCGAGATGGCTCAACTACCCTCGGATTTGGATGAGAATTTTATTGCCTACGCTCAAGAGGCTTTGCAAATTCCTTGGGCACTCCTACTGCTTTCGTTTATCGTTTATTTTGTTCTGGGCTACCTTATTTATAGCTCAATTTATGCAGCCATCGGTGCGGCTGTAGACAATGAAACAGACACCCAGCAATTCATATTCCCGATTATTTTACCACTGATGTTGGGGATTTATATCGGTTTCTTTTCTGTATTCGGTAATCCACATGGTCCTATCGCCGTAGGTTTTTCTTTATTCCCCTTAACCTCTCCCATCGTCATGTTGATGCGCCTGCCCGGCGGTATTGGTGAGGGTGGGGTACCCGTCTGGCAATTGCTTTTATCCTTAATTTTGCTGATTATAACGTTTTTGGCCATTGTGTGGTTGGCGTCTAAAATCTATAGGGTCGGCATTTTAATGTATGGCAAAAAACCCACCTATCGAGAACTTTATAAATGGTTGAAATACTGATACGACATGCAGGAGGGCGCTGAGGATTTAAAGGAGATTATTACCGAAGATGTTTGGGGTTCGGTCAAGGAATTCTTGAACTGGGGAATTCATTTAGGTGAAGGCGAAAAATCCATCCATTTGACTATCGGCCTGTTATTGCTTCTCACCTTTTCCATTATTATCACCAACGTTGTCCTAAAATGGATTCGGCATTTGATTACCCGTAAAATGGAATCAGATGATAAGCTGAAGTTCACCAGTATCTTCAAGTTTATTCATTATGTCATTTATGTCATTGTACTATTGGTGACCCTAAGTGCTGCGGGAATTAACATTACCCTTATTATCACGGCTTCCGCCGCGCTTTTTGTAGGACTCGGTCTGGCGCTGCAAGAGTTTTTCTCAGATATTTTGGGCGGTATTTTCATTATTGTGGACAAGTCCTTGCAAGTAGGGGATATTGTAGAGGTCGATGAGAAAGTAGGTAAGGTATTCGAAATCAAACTTCGAACGACGCGAGCAATTACGAGAGATGATAAAGTCATTGTAATTCCCAACCACAAGTTCATCAGTGATATTGTTTTCAATTATACCCAAAACCATCGCACCACTCGTGAAAAGGTTGCAGTGGGAGTTGCTTACGGCAGCGATGTTGACTTAGTGGCCCAGCTACTGGAAGAAAGCGCAGCGGAACAAAAGCAAGTATTGAAGAACCCAAAGCCCTTTGTACTTTTCAATGATTTTGGCGATTCGGCGCTTATTTTTTCGGTTCACTTTTTTATCAATGATAGTTTTTCAGACCCTAGGATAAAAAGTGATATCCGGTTTAGAATATATCGAAAGTTCAAGGAAAGTGGTGTGGTCATCCCGTTCCCACAACGCGATGTGCATATCATTCCAAATACAACCCCAAAAGACAGTTGAGCCTTGTATACGAAACTCCCATTTACGGTTTTTCTGTTTTTAACCTTGTTGCTGGGTGCCTTTCAGTCTGCCGCGCAAAGCACAGATATCTTCCGATTTGACTACCTGAACATTCCCGAAAATGATACCGGTATTAAAACGCAACGCTATCGGATTTTGTTCAATCTGCCCTTCAAGCTCAACGAAAAAAAGGATTATCTCGTCACCGGATTGGAATACAATCGCTTTGATGTGGGCTATTCCAGGGAGTTTCCATTCGACCGAAGTGAACTAATCCGATTTCACGTGGTGGATTTGAACTTGGGCTACATCACAAAATGGAACGAAAATTGGAATTTTATCGCTTTGTTGACACCTAGGCTCGCCTCAAATTTCATTGAAGGCGTTCAAACAGAAGATTTTTTCATCAACGCCACCGCAACCTTTTGGAAGGAGAACAAAACGGCGGACAAACCCTATCGGATTGTTTTGGGACTTTCATATAACAGTACCACCGGTTTGCCAATTCCCCTGCCCGTAGTAAGCTATTACAAAAGATTTCACCCGAAATGGTCTTATACCTTGGGTATTCCGCGTTCCAACTTTAAATACCACGCCAGCTCAAAGCATACCTTTGAAACCACCTTGCTTTTAGATGGATATTTCATCAATGTGCAAAATGATATTTTGCTTCCCGACAATCAGATTGGTTCCAAAATTTCTTTGTCTGCTTTGGTAGGCGCGTTGGGCTACCAGTATAATATTTCGAAAAGAATGGCACTGTTTGCCCTCTTTGGCAGGTCTTTTGAACAGGAAGGTAAGTTGAGGAACAATCAAAGGGATGATGTCTTCTTGTTGAATGATGAATCAAACCTTTATATTCGAACAGGTTTCAAAATAGGAATTTTCTAAAAGAGTTAGCTATGTCTAGAATTTTGGTCATTGAAGATGAATCTGCCATCCGAAGAGTATTGACAAAAATATTGAGCGAGGAAAACGATGCATACAAAGTTTTTGAGGCGGAGGATGGGTTAAAAGGACTGGAGACCCTAAAAAAAGAGGATTTTGATTTGGTCTTATGTGATATCAAAATGCCCAAAATGGATGGAGTAGAAGTGTTGGAAGCCGCTCGGCAGCTTAAACCTGAGATTCCTTTCATCATGATTTCGGGACATGGGGATTTGGACACCGCTGTCAATACCATGCGATTGGGTGCCTTCGACTACATCTCAAAACCACCGGACTTAAATCGCTTGTTGACAACCGTCCGAAATGCCCTTGACCGAAAGGAACTCGTAGTGGAGAACAAAATCCTGAAGAAAAAAGTGTCCAAGAACTATGAGATGATTGGAGATAGTAAGGAGATAGGTATCATCAAGGACATGATTGAAAAAGTGGCACCGACCGATGCACGGGTATTGATTACCGGTCCAAACGGAACGGGGAAAGAACTTGTTGCCCATTGGCTGCATGAAAAAAGTGCACGCTCTTCCGCGGCATTCATTGAAGTCAATTGCGCAGCCATTCCTTCTGAATTAATAGAAAGTGAGTTATTTGGTCATGTGAAGGGAGCTTTTACTTCGGCCGTGAAAGACCGTGCAGGGAAATTCGAAGCGGCCAACAAAGGCACACTTTTTTTGGATGAAATTGGCGATATGAGCCTTTCCGCCCAAGCCAAAGTGCTTCGTGCGCTCCAAGAAAACAAAATTTCCAGAGTAGGTACCGATAAAGACATCAAGGTGGATGTTCGGGTATTGGCAGCAACCAACAAGGACCTGAAAAAAGAAATTGCCGAAGGGCGGTTCCGAGAGGATTTATACCATCGTCTTGCCGTTATTTTAATAAAAGTCCCCGCATTGAACGACCGTAGGGATGACATTCCGACCCTTATTGCGCATTTTGCCAAAAAAATTGGCGAAGAGCAAGGCGCGCCGACCAAAACTTTTGCAGCTAAGGCCATAACCTTGTTAAAGGGTTACGATTGGACAGGTAATGTGCGGGAGTTGAGAAATGTTGTGGAACGTTTGATTATTTTGGGAGGTAAGGAAGTCTCGGAAGAAGATGTAAAATTGTTTGCAAGTAAGTAAGCTACTGACAAGAACCAAGTTCTCCCAAAGCAGATTCCGTAATGGTCAATACCCGCTGGTGATAGATTTTTTTGGGTCGTGTCAAATCCGGATTTAGCAATTGCTGCTGGGTATGCTCGTAGGTCTTTTGAAGAAAGGCTCTGGCTTCCTTGCAATCCACCGTTTCCACCACTTTTTTGGTAGACTTTTCGTAAGCTTTCAACCCATCGTGGATGCGTTTTTCCAAAAGTTTGCTTTCAGGCAGCAAAACACCCCCTTGTGCATCCAGAACGTCCTTGGTATTGAGCACTAGTAGGTCATCCCCATAATCCGTATAGGATTCTGATTCATGAAGGGCCAATTCCTCAAACACCCATTTGGAGTGCATCAGCGCCTCCTCAAGGTTATAGTTTACGGAGGATTTTGATTTTGATTTGCTTGCCGATTTCAAGGAAACCATCATTTGCTCCAAGCCTTCAATCGCTTTCTCACAACCACAAGCCTTAAAGTTGTCGCGTGTTTTTTCTATCCCATTAATGGCCTTGAAGGTATGGTATCGTGATTTCTCAAAATCTGCGGTAGCCAATGCCTCCTTGGTCTGCGCTTTGATGTACTGAAGATTTGAATTTGCATATTGACAAGCACTGACACTGGTAAATGAAGACAATACCAATGTACCCACCATTCCGGTGAGACACACCATAAGCCAGACGATTTGCTTTAATTTCACTACGCTTGATTTGGGACTTAGCGAGGTTGTACTACGCACAAGATACTTTGACTTGCGGCTGTTGAATAATATAATCGATGAAAAACCGCAAAAGCTGTTAAGCATCCCAAACAGGTTTTTGTCCGTTGGAAGTCTCAAACTACTTGCCTAAAAAGTGCTATATTCCTCAGATGAAATCGATTAACAGCGCCAACTACAAGGTTCAATCCCCTATTAAGCTCTCCGAAACGCCCACTTTTGACGATTTGGGAGCGGATGAAGATGAACTCAAGGATTCCCTAAAAAAAATCCGTAGAAAACTCGGCAAGTTTCAAGATACTCTCTATGCACACGGTAAGTATGGTGTGTTGGTCTGTTTGCAAGGAATGGATACGGCAGGAAAAGACAGCTTAATACGGGAAGTGTTTAAAGACTTCAACGTACGAGGAGTTGTAGTGCATAGTTTCAAAGTCCCCACGAAGACGGAACTTGGGCATGATTATTTATGGCGGCACTATTTGGCACTTCCTTCCCGGGGCAAATTCAGTGTTTTTAACAGAACCCACTATGAAAATGTTTTGGTGACCAAAGTACATCCCCAATACATTCTTTCTGAAAACCTTCCAGATATCAATAGCGTTACCGATATCGACGAAACGTTCTGGGAAAAACGATATCGTCAAATACAGGATTTCGAGCGCCATCTCCACGAAAACGGCACCATCATTTTTAAATTCTTTTTGCACCTTTCCAAAGAAGAACAGCGTAAAAGACTGTTGAGAAGACTCGCCTTAAAAGAAAAAAACTGGAAGTTTTCTCCTGGGGATTTAAAAGAACGTGCCCTTTGGGACAAATACCAAGTGTGTTATGAAGAAGCGATAAACCAAACATCAAAAATTCATGCCCCTTGGTACACTATTCCAGCAGATGACAAAAAAGCAGCTCGCGTTATCGTGGCGTCCATTCTATTACAGGAGTTAAAAAAATACAAAGATGTAGAAGAACCTGAACTGGAGGACGAAATAAAGGCTAACTTAGAGTTATACAAAGAACAGCTTCAAAAAGAGAAACCATGAAGAAATTAGGCTGGGTATTGTTGCTTTTTGCGTTGGTCATGCAAGGGCAGACTGAAGATGAGAAGCAGCTCAAAAGTATTTATGACCTCGCCTTGACCAAAGGAAAAGCCTATGATTGGCTGAATTATCTCTCAAATCAAATTGGCGGAAGATTGTCGGGTTCGGTACAGGCGCAACAAGCGGTGGATTATACTAAAGAACAACTGGATAGTCTGGGCTTGGACAGAGCCTGGCTACAACCGGTTATGGTGCCCAAATGGGTTCGCGGTACGCCCGAATTCGCCTACATTGAAACCAAACCTGGACTAACGACCAACGTGGCTATAACTGCTTTGGGTGGGTCTGTGGCTACGCCTGATATTGGTATTAAAGCGGCGGTTGTTGAGGTGCAAGGTATTGAAGACCTTAAAACCCTCGGTCGCGAAAAAATAGAAGGTAAAATCGTATTCTATAATCGTCCGATGGATCCTACTTTGATAAGCACATTCGATGCGTATTCGGGCTGTGTTGACCAAAGATATTCGGGCGCAGCAGAGGCAGGGAAGTTTGGTGCACTGGGTGTAATCGTTCGTTCGATGAACCTTAGGTTGGATGATTTTCCACACACGGGCTCCATGGCTTATGGTGATACCCCGGTTTCGGAACGAATTCCAGCTGCAGCGATTAGTACCAAAGGGGCAGAATTGCTGAGCGCGACCTTATCATTGAATCCTGAAATCAAGTTCTATTTTAAACAAAATTGCAAGCAATTTGCCGATGTGCAATCCTATAATGTGGTAGGGGAAATAAAGGGTTCTGAATTTCCCAATGAAATCATGGTCGTAGGGGGACATCTGGATTCTTGGGACCTGGGCGATGGTTCTCATGATGATGGCGCGGGCTGTGTTCAGAGTATGGAAGTACTGCGCATATTGAAAATGTCGGGGTATCGCCCTAAACGAACGATTCGAGTTGTCTTATTCATGAATGAAGAGAACGGTTTACGTGGGGGTCGAAAATATGCCGAAGTAGCCCAAAGAAAAGGTGAAAAACACATTTTTGCCCTGGAAAGTGATGCGGGGGGATTCACACCGCGTGGCTTTTCTTTCAACTGTTCCGATGAAAATTTAAAGCAAGTTCAAAGTTGGGAAAAGCTTTTTGAACCCTATCTGATTCATCTCTTCGTAAAAGGATTTAGCGGTGCAGACATTCGTCCTTTGAAATCAGATAATATGGTCTTGGCTGGTCTAGTGCCAGATTCACAACGGTATTTTGACCACCACCATGCTGAAAATGACACGTTTGAACATGTCAACAAAAGGGAATTGGAATTGGGTGCGGCCAGCATGGCCAGTTTGGTATATCTGATGGATAAATATGGCATTGTTCCTTCCGCAAAAATCAAAGGATAAATTCTGCCCATCCCTTTCATTTGCATATAAATACATATTTTATTTCGCTGGGTAAGCCGTATCTTTGTGGCCTTTTAAAACAAAGATTCGTAAACAAAAATAGAACGTATGCAAGACGGTATTTATGCCAAATTCAATACCAATCGTGGTGAAATTTTGGTGAAGCTTACCCATGATAAAACTCCTGGAACAGTTGGGAACTTTGTGGCCTTGGCCGAAGGAAACATGGAAAACGGTGCACGACCACAGGGAAAACCGTATTACGATGGATTGAAGTTCCATCGCGTAATCCAAGATTTTATGATTCAAGGTGGTTGTCCTCAAGGAACTGGAACCGGCGACCCAGGATACAAATTCGATGATGAATTTGATACAACTTTAACCCACGACGGTCCTGGAGTACTTTCTATGGCTAATGCGGGACCCGGAACCAATGGGAGCCAGTTTTTCATCACACATGTGGCTACCCCTTGGTTGGACGGAAAGCACACGGTTTTCGGACATGTGGAAGCCGGTCAAGAAGTCGTGGATGCCATTGCGCAAGGAGATATCATTGAAACCTTGGAAATTGTAAGGGTTGGTGATGAGGCCGAAAAATGGAATGCGATTGAAGCGTTTCGTGAGTTTGAAGGTTCTCGTCAAAGAAGATTGGAGGAAGCAAAAGCTGCTGCTGAGGCAGAATTTGAAAAGCTTGCCGCCGGTTTTCAAAAAACGGACAGTGGATTGCGCTATCAAATTATTCAAAAAGGAGATGGGGTTGCTGCTGAAAAAGGGAAAACCGTATCCGTGCATTATGAAGGAAGCTTGACTAGCGGTCAGGTTTTTGATTCATCCTATAAGCGCAACCAGCCTATTGATTTTAGTTTGGGGATTGGACAAGTAATCCCGGGATGGGATGAAGGTATTGCTTTGCTGAAAGTTGGAGACAAAGCACGCTTCGTAATTCCCTCTCACTTGGCCTATGGCAGTGCTGGAGCAGGAGGGGTTATTCCGCCGAACGCAACATTGATTTTTGATGTGGAATTAGTGGACGTGAAGTAATCGCGTCAAAAGAACAAGTCCTAAGAAAGCTCCCAAAAAAGGGGGCTTTTTTTATTTGCTACGATTTACACTTATCAAAAGGAGACAAGCATTTAGTAGCAAAAGAATAAGCAAAACGGTAAAAAAAGTTTGCATGGTATTCAGTTTATGTATTCAAAGGGGGTGTTGTTGTTTTTATAACAGATGAACGAGGGAAAACCCTACTTATTGTTTGTTAATCTTTTACCTGCCTGATATCGTCAGGAGGTCAATTTCGGTCGAGGGTTGGTCGGAACGCCCAGGTTTGTAGGGAAAAAGCAGCAAATTACTGGTCTGGAAAATGAATCTGAAGGAACATACGATGTTTGTTTATAAGGATTGTGGTTTAGGTATTCTCTTACAATAAGGAGGCGTATGGGTAGAGAAGGTTGCGTCCATTTTGGTTAAAAACGAAGAGAATCGAAC